>CABSNH010000171.1 GCA_902478985.1 uncultured Collinsella sp. | reverse complement strand
TCCGCTCACCGATTTGTGTCTTGAAAAATGTATATAACGACTATAACGTAGTACGAAACATATTGGAAACAATACCGAGGAGGCTGCGTTGAAGAAGAGCAATCTGGGCTATGTGCTGGTGCTGATCGCCGCGCTTATGTGGGGCAGCATCGGAATCTTTGTAAACGGCATCTCGGCCATGGGCGTTTCGTCCCAGAGCATGGCTGCCTTTCGCTTGTTGGTCGGAGCGCTTATCTTGGCGCCGGTCCTGATGTTTATGGGCTGCCGTCCGGGTGAGGGGTCTACCGTGGCTCAGGGTCCGCTGGCCCTGTTCAAGGCAAGCCCTAAAGAGCTTGTTCCCTGTGCGCTTGTCGGCATCGTCGGTTTGGCCGCCGCCAACACCTGTTATTACGAGTGCATGGGCGAGGTGGGCATGTCCACGGCCTCGGTGCTGCTCTACACCTCGCCGGTGTTTGGCGTCATGCTCGGCCGCGTGCTTTATCGCGAGGACGTGACCCCCAACAAGCTCGTTGCCATTGTCTTTAACATCGTAGGCTGCGTGCTTGCAGTGACCAATGGCGACCTTTCCGGTTTTCATTTTTCGGTTTGGGGCGTCACGTCGGGCGTGATTGCAGGCCTTTGTGGTGCGTCGCTCGCGGTGTTTAGCCGAATAGCAACCAAGACGGTCCACCCGCTGGCTGTCACGTTTTGGGGCTTTGTTTTTGGCGGTGCGGTTATGGCAGCTATCGCGGCTCCGTGGCCGGATGTCGCCGCGGCAATGTCGCCACAGCTGCTGCTGCTGTTCCTTGGCTTTGGACTCATCCCCACAGCCGTTGCTTACATCTTATATATGCAGGGTCTGTCCATGGGGCTCGAGACATCGAAAGTTCCCGTCGTAATGTCTTTCGAGACGGTCGTCACCGTACTGGTGGGCATTGGTGTCTATGCCGAGCCCGCCGGCGCGATCAAGGTCCTGGGCATTGTGCTGGTGCTCGCGTCCATCCTGATTATGAACACCGACTTCTCCAAGCTGCGCAACAGTGTGTTTGTCGGTCATGTCATTGAGAGCATGACCTTTAAGCCCAACGCGTGGTGGACCGAAAAATCTCAGGACATGGATCTGTTTAAGGAACGCACCGGCATTGCGCTGGAACCCACCGTACAGGAAAGCCCCTGGTACTTCGTGCGATAGGGGATTGCGCACAGGGTCTGACCTGGGGTTATCCAGCTAGCGCCGGCCTACCCAGTCCAACGTTTCGAGTACGTTAAACCCGTCAACGGTCGATTTTCACCCGCGAACGGTCTTTATACTAATTAGCAATATAAGCAACGTATAAGACGTTATAATGACCATAACGAAAAGGAGGAGGCAAGATGAATCAGATCATTCTCGCATCTCATGGCGGCCTGGCCGCAGGCGCCAAAGACACGCTCGAGATGGTTCTCGGCGACGTGTCGAACGTCCACGTCGTGTCGCTTGCTCGTGACGACAAGGAGCCCATCACCAATAAGGTTGAGGCTATGATCGCCACGTTCAACGCGGACGACACCGTCTATGTGCTGACCGATATGCTCGGCAGCTCGGTCAACAACAGCATGGTCGAGCTTTCCAAGAACGGCACGAAGTTCACGGTTGTCAGCGGTTTCAACATCCCGTTGGCGCTCACGCTTGCTATGAGCCCCGCCCCCGTCAAGGGCGCCGAGCTCGCGGCCCTCATCAATGAGGCCCGCACCGGTCTGACCAACCCCAACGCACCGGTCGAGGCCGCCGCGGCTCCCGCCAAGAAGGCCAAGGCATCCCGTCACAGCTCCGGTCCCGCCAAGATCGTCCTCGCACGTCTTGACTACCGTCTGCTGCACGGCCAGGTCGTCTTTACCTGGACCACCAAGGTTCAGGCCGAGCGCATCATCGTCGTCGACAACGCTGCCGCCAACGATGACATCAAGAAGGGCGCTCTTAAGCTGGCCAAGCCCCAGGGCGTGCGCCTGAACGTCTTCACCGTCGAGCGTGCCCTCGCCAAGATGGACAAGCTCAACACCCTCGGCGAGCGCGTCATGTTCGTCTTTGGCAACACTGCCGAGATGCTGCAGTTCTGTCAGGGCTACAAGCTCGACGCCATCAACCTGGGCGCCACCGCCAACCACGACGGTGCCGATCAGATTGGCGGCAAGGACAGCTCCGTCTTCCTCGACGCCACCCAGAAGGCCGACGTCAACCAGCTGCTCGACATGGGCATCAAGCTCTATGTCCAGCAGACCCCTACGTATCAGAGCGTCGACATCGACGCCAAGCTGTAATCAACCAGGCTTTTGCCTGACTGAAAGGAGAAGGGTATGAATACGTTCATCAGTGCGGTGCTCGTCGGCCTCGTCGGCGTGTTCTGCATGTGGGACTCCCGCCTGCTCGGTCGTCTTAACTTCGAGCAGCCCCTCGTTGGCGCTACGCTCGTCGGTCTGCTGCTGGGCGATGTGCCCACCGGCCTTGCCGTCGGTGCCGCCGTCGAGCTCGTGTCCATGGGCCTGGTGCAGGTCGGCGCCGCCGTTCCGCCCGATATGGTCCTGGGCGGCATCGTGGCCGCTGCCTTTGCGTGCCTGACCGATGCTTCTGCCGAGACCGCCATGACGATCGCCATCCCGGTCGCCGTCCTGGGTCAGCTCCTCGGCATCGTGTTCCGTTCCATCATCGCCGTCCTCACCCATGTGGCAGATAACGCGATCGATAACGGAAAGTTCAAGACCGCCTACCGTATGCACATCTGCGCCGGCTCCGGTTTGTACGCCATCATGTACTTCCTGCCGATCTTCCTCGCCGTCTTTGTTGGCACCGACCTGGTTCAGGCCATCGTCAACATGGTTCCCGAGTGGCTGTCCACTGGTCTTAACGTTTCGACCAAGATCATGACCGCCTACGGCTTGGCCCTGCTGCTCACCATGATGATCAAGAAGGGTATGACTCCGTTCCTGTTCATCGGTTTCCTGCTCGCCGCTTACCTAAACCTGTCCGTCATCGCGGTCGCTCTGATCGGTGTGTGCCTGGCTGTCGTCTTCATGGGCTTCAAGTTCAACGGTTCCCATGCAGCCGCCGGTGTCGATTCCGACTACGATCCGCTCGAAGACGACGAAGACTAAGGAGGAACACACTATGGCAACCGCAACCAAGGACGTGTCCCTGAACAAGAAGGTCAGCCAGTTCTTCTGGCGCTCCTGGGCCATCCAGGCCTCTTGGAACTACGAGCGTCAGATGAACATGGGCTTCCTCTACGGCATGGTTCCCACGCTCGACCGCCTCTATCCGGACGAGTCCGACCCCAAGCAGCTCGCTGCTAAGAAAGAGGCTTACCACCGTCACATGGCGTTCTACAACTGCACCCCGCAGACGAGCGC
>CABSNH010000170.1 GCA_902478985.1 uncultured Collinsella sp. | reverse complement strand
TTTTGAGCAGCTGGAACAGTTCGAGAAGGGTCATGCAGCTTGCCTTTCATTTCCCCAGTTCGGATTGACAAAACTGTCCGTATGTTATCGCATCTTTTTACCGAGACCAAACTCTATACATAAGAAACAGGCTCTCCTGTAAAAATGTCGGAAGCAATCGTAAAATTGCACAACAACGCCGCACCCGAAAGTCAAATGCGGCGTCTACATCAATATCTATGTTGTATCGCTATGCGAATGGCTCGTCCTGCTGTATGGGAAACGTCACCGTAATGGTGGTTCCCACGCCCAACTCGCTCGACAGATCGAGCGTGGCGTGATGATACAGGGCCGCATGCTTGACAATGGCAAGCCCCAGACCGGTTCCGCCGCGTGCCTTGGACCTACTCTTGTCCACGCGATAGAACCGCTCAAATACCTTGCCCTGTTCTTCAGGCGCGATACCGATTCCCGTGTCGGCGACCGCGAGGAACGGATGGCCTTCGTCGTTGGTGCCGCACTGCAGCGTAACCGTACCGCCGGGTCGATTGTAGCGGATGGCGTTGCTTGCCAGATTATAGATGAGCTCGTCAATCAAGCGCGACACGCCCTCGATGACCACAGGCTTGGTCTCATGACTTATCGTCACATTCGCCTGACGGGCAACCTGTTCAAGACGCTGCTCAACCGCGTAGATGGCACGCGAGAGCTCAATAGGCTCCGTGGACCCAATGGGCACCGCCTCGCCCTCAGTTGCACGCTCGGCCTCATCCAAGTTAGACAGCGTAAGGATGTCGTTGACAAGCGCTGCCAAGCGGCCCGCCTCACGATAGATGCGACCGCCAAAGTTGCGCAGGTCGTCCTCGCCCTCGACCATGCCGTTTGCGATGAGCTCGGCATAGCCCGAAATCGCCGTAAGCGGCGTCTTGAGCTCGTGGGTGATATTCGCCGTGAACTCGCGGCGCATACGGTCGTTGTCCGCTAGCACCGCCATTTGGCGCTTGAGTTCCTGGCGCTGCGACTCGATACGCTCAAGCATGGGGACCATCTCGGCATAGGCGTGCTCATAGCTACGGCGTGGGTGGTCCAAATCCACCTCTTGCAACGGCGCGATGATGGCACGGGACTCGCGGCGCGCCATAAAAAACGAGAGTACCGCGCCCGCTGCTGCGATAAGCAGCATCGGCGCCACCATCGACAGCAAAATCGCTGCAACGCCAGGCTGGGCCTGCGCCAAGCGGACAACCTGGCCGTTATCAAGGGCGACGGCGCGATACAGCATAATCTCGTCGAGCGTAGAGCTTGCGCGCTCCGCGGAACCCGAACCATTCTCAAAGGCCTCGATGACCTCGGGGCGATCGCCATGGTTGGGCAGTGTGGAAGGCGACGCCTCGTTGTCGTAGGCAACCGATCCATCCTTGTTAATCAGCGTGATGCGCAAGTCCTCGCGATCAAGGCTACGCAAGAACGGGATGGGCTCCTGCTGCTCGTCGAGGGCGGCAGCAATGAGCTCGGTTTCCTGCGCCAGATTGGTACTCGTGGCATCCGCCAAAGTGTTTTGCACAAAGAACGCACCCAACACCGTAAACGCCACGATAACCGCCATGGCGCAGACAAAGATCGTCACAAAAACGCGGTGCGACAGCGTATGTTTTCCCTGGGGGGCGAAGACCACGGGTTACTCCTCCGATGCGGTGGCCGCGGTGACGTCACCTTCGGCACCATCACCGGCAGAAGGCTCGGCCAAGCGGTAGCCCACGCCGCGCACGGTCTCGATGGCGCTGGCATGCTCGCCCAGTTTTTGGCGAAGCGTCTGCACGTGCACGTCAACAGTGCGCGAACCGCCGTCGAAGTCCCAGCCCCACACGCTCTGCAGCAACGACTCGCGGGTAAAGACCACGCCGGGCTTGCGCATGAGGTACTCGAGCAGGTCGAACTCGCGCAGGGTGAGCTTAAGCGGCTCGCCGGCAACGGTCACCTCGCGATGGCTGGGCGAAAGCACGATGTCGCCCACGCTGAGCACATCGCTCGCCTGCTTGACCATTCCGCCGCGACGCAGCAGTGCGCGGCAGCGGCTCGCAAGCTCCATGAGCGAGAAGGGTTTAGTCAGGTAATCGTCGGCACCGCCATCGAGCGCCATCACCTTGTCGAGCTCGGTGTCCTTGGCGGTAAGCATCATGATGGGCACCGTCGCCGTCAGGCGGTCGGCGCGGAGGCGGCGCATAATCGCCAAACCATCGGTATCGGGCAGCATGATATCGAGCAGCACAGCATCGGGCACCCGTCGCGCCACGGCGGCCTTAAACTCGCCGTCGCACGAAAAGCCCTCGGCCTCGATTCCCTGCTTGCGCAGCGCATAGACCGTCAGATCCCTGATGTTGTCATCGTCCTCGACGTAATAGATCATGTTGAACCCCTTTGCGGCCGGCATGACCGCATCTTAACCCTAAAGGTGCCTGTACTAGATGGTATCAGCCAAAACGGCCCGTCAAATAATCCGCCGTGCGCGGATCGATCGGGTTTTTGAAGAGCTGGGCAGTGGGCGCATGCTCCACCAGCTCGCCCAGCAAAAAGAACGCGACCGAGTCGGAGATGCGCGCAGCCTGCTGCATGTTGTGCGTAACGACCACCAGCGTGCAGGTCTCCCTGAGCTCGCAGGCCAGCTGCTCCACCACCAGCGTCGATACGGGGTCGAGCGCCGAGGTCGGTTCGTCCATCAGCAGAATGTCGGGCTGCACGGCCAGCGCACGGGCGATGCACAGACGCTGCTGCTGGCCGCCCGAAAGGCCCAGACCCGATTCTTTGAGCTTGTCCTTGACCTCGTCCCACAGAGCGGCGCGTCGCAGGGAGTCTTCGACCAGCTCGTCGAGCACGACGCGGTCGCGCACTCCCATTCCGCGAGGACCGTAGGCGACGTTGTCGTAGATGCTCATGGGAAACGGGTTGGGGCGCTGAAACACCATGCCCACGCGCTGGCGCAAACGGCAGATGTCGTAATCGCCCAGGATATCTTGACCATCGAGCGCAATCTTGCCCTCGATTCGGCAGTCCTTGATGCCGTCGTTCATGCGGTTAAAGCAGCGCAGCAACGTGGACTTTCCGCAGCCCGAAGGCCCGATAAACGAGGTGATCTGCTTGTCGCGAATCTTGATATTCACGTCCTTGAGCGCATGATGGTCGCCATAGAACAGGTCGAGGCCCTCGACATCGATGCGCGTCGGCGAGGCGGCAAGATCCTCTGCCGTGGGGCGAGTCGCATCCCCAACCTCGCGCTCGTGCGCGGCCTCGGCCTGCGCTTTCATGAGTTCTTCAAGCTCCGTGGGCTCCACAGCCGCAGCAGCCGTCATACCGCATACCTCCACATCGATATCAATTCAGCAGTATCGATAGTAGAAATCGC
>CABSNH010000169.1 GCA_902478985.1 uncultured Collinsella sp. | reverse complement strand
CGTGGCTCATGCGCGTGAGGAATGCCGTCTTAGCGGCGTTGGCGGCATCGGCTTTTTTGCGCTCGGTTCGAGCGCGCACGAGCGCCCAGATGAGCAGGACGATGCCGACCGACAACATACCGATGAGGGTAGCTGCAATGGCGGTGCGGTTGCGATAAAGGAATTGAAGCGTGTTGGATTCCTGGGCCGTGTACGACGTGGAGGAGAAATTGCTTGCGGAGAGCGATTCTCCGGCATTGATGATGCCCTTGTTGATGATTCCCAGCAGCTCGGGCTTTCCGCGCGAAATTCAGCACGAGAGCTCACAGGTGTCAGGGAGCTCGACCGTCTCGCAGTCCTCGAGATCGTAACGGTCACCGATGGTTTTTACGCGTGAACTGGGAGCGACGATGCAGTGCGCCGTTCCCTTCCTGAGGGCGTCGAACGCTTCATCGTCGGATTGGTATTCGGTTACGGTCGCTGTGGGGAACAGGCTTTCAAGTGCATTTTTGTTGACAAACGATGATTTGGTACAGGCGATGTTCTGAAGGTCTTTGTTCAGGTTGCTGCCGGTGTAGATGGCGGTGAGGGATATGGTCCCCAACGATATCGACTGCACAACGCCTGTTTGCTCGGCAAACCAGTAATCTCGGTATACCGGCAGCGCAACGTCTATGCTTCCCTTTGACAGGGCCTTCGACATCATCTTGTAGCTATCAAAGGCGACGGTTTTGACCGTAATGCCAAATTTATCGTGTAGCGTCGTCGCAAGCGATGCGAGCGAGCCTTCCATTTCGCCGTCTTCGTCCTCGTTGCAGTAGGGGAGTTTGCCCGTAATGTAGCCGAGCGTGATGGTGTTGTTGTTTGTTTTGAGCCAGGAACATTCGGGGCCGTTGAGCGATGATGAACCGCTGTTTTGGGTCGAGTAGCTAGATTTGACTTCGTCGTTATAGCGTGGGTTGACGCGGGCGATTGCCGTCATGGCGGCATTGATGTCGTTCATCAGGTCGGGGCGGCTTTTGGGAACGGCAAGATAGTAGTCGTTCGAACCAATGTAGAACATGGGGGAGGCACTGGGCGACGAGATCGTGTCGTTCATGATGATGGCGTCGACCTCGTTGTTTGCGAGTGCGTCAAAGAGAACGGAGTCTCCGTCATACTCCCTGTATGTGCAGGTGATTCCCTCGTTGGCGAGCCATTGCTGGCCAACGATGGTTTGCATGACGCCGGAGTTGCAACCGATAGTGAGACCCTGGAGTGCTTGAGGGTCACCCTTTGCGAGGTCGTCACGATCGGGCTTGGCGTAGATGTAGTAGCGCTCGGTGCCCTCGGGGTTCGAGGAAAAGAGCAGCTTTTGGGCGCGTTCCTCGGAGTAGGAGATGTTGGGCATGAGGTCGATCTCGCCTGCCTCGAGCATGTCCATAAGCTCGGTGAAGGTGCCGGAGACGTATTCGTACCGCCAGCCGGGCGTGTAGTACGACAGGGTCTGGAGGTACTCGTAGCCCCATCCCGAGAGACGCTCCCCGGGGGTGCCGTTCTGGAAGCCTTCGCTGTTGACGAGCCAACCAACGCGGACCGTTTTGACCTGTTGATCGGAGCTGGCGGCAAAGGCGGGGGCGGGCATGATGGTGCTCAGTACGGCGAGCGCGGCAAGCGCGACGGCCAGGGTGCGATATATAACTGAACGAAGGACAGCGGAAGCTCTCACATGCAATCCTAACGAATCGAGACATTACCGCACAAGGATACCAGCTCAGCCTGCCCAGTCGGCCGCTGCACCGCTAAACGGTCCCGCCCGGCACTTGGGGGCAGTCCCTTTCTGCCGGCACAAAAGGAACGTCCCTAACTGCCGGTTGTGGGACAATACCGAGCGAACGTGATTGGGCATCTGGGAAAAGGGGTCGCGATGAACAAGTTGAGGACGCTTGCCGACGTGTTACGCCAGGCTGGTTTTGCGCGCATCACGGGCCTGTTTCTCATCTTCTATCTGCTGTGCTCAACGGCTGTCTGGCTGTCCGAGCCCACTACCCTCACGTTTGGCGACGGGCTCTGGTTTAGCTTTGAGACCGTCTCGACCATCGGCTTTGGTGATATCCCGGCGGAGACGCCGGTCGCCCGCGCCATTACCGTCATCCTGAGCGTTATCAGCATCTTCTACATCGCTATGCTCACAGGCGTGGCGGTGAACTACTGCAATACGCTCATCAAGCTGCGCCAAAAGGACACCATGGCGCGCTTTATGGACGATCTGGAGCATTTGGAAGAGCTCGATCGTGACGAGCTTGCCGACCTGTCGCGCCGTGTGCGCGAATATCGCCGACGCCAACGCTAGAACGGGCGCCGCGCGTCACGACGAGGGGGACTGAATATGAATATCACGGTATACCTGGGCGCCAGCGTTGGTAACGACCCAGCATTTCTGCCCGCGGTGCAAGAGCTGGGCAACTGGATTGGCTCCAACGGGCACGCGCTGGTGTACGGCGGCTCCAAGTCGGGCCTGATGGGCGCGCTTGCCGATAGCGCGCTCGGGGCAGGCGGACACGTGACGGGCGTTGAGCCGAGCTTTTTTATAGAGGCCGAGTTTCAGCACGACGGCATCGATGACCTCATCGTGACGAGCGATATGGCCGAGCGCAAAGTCAAGATGATCGAGCTCGGTGATGCGTTCATCGCATTTCCGGGCGGCACGGGCACGCTCGAGGAGATTGCCGAGGTCATGTCCGCCGTGTCGTTGGGGCATCTGAGTGCTCCGTGCATCTTGTATAACCTGGACGGTTACTACAACGACCTTAAGGCGCTGCTCGGGCACATGATTGATAAAGGGCTTTCGAGCCCGAGGCGTCAGCAAGGCATCTACTTTGCCGACGATTTGCGCGAGATTGCCTCGATTATCAACGGATAAGTCTTGAGCCTGTCCCGCCGTGCTTCTCGTTGGCTCCGTTTGCAGCGCAGACGGTTGGCTTGACTGGGCCACACTCGCTTTACAATTAAATGTATCTTCGCCGAATTTGACCGCGGGAGGTCCCGATGGATAACCTTGCCAAACCCAAAAACCGTGCGCTGTTTTTGGTCAGCGTTGCCGTGACCGGCGCGTTCGCAGGTGCTGCAGTCTGGCTGTTCTTTTTTGCGATGGAGCACGGTATCGACTATCTATGGACCGAGATTCCGCACGCGCTGGGCGTCGCTTCGCCCGAGCTTGCCAGCGGCCCGTTTGGCTTTCTGCCGTACCCGTTTTTCGTCTGCTTGCTGGGCGGCCTGCTGATCGGTCTGTACGAAAAGATTACGGGTACCAAGACCGACGATCTCAACCAGGTGATGGTCAAGGTCAAACAAGACGGATGCTACTCGTATGACAATCTGGGCTGTCTCTTATACACATCTCCGAGCCCACGAGACAGGCAGAAA
>CABSNH010000168.1 GCA_902478985.1 uncultured Collinsella sp. | reverse complement strand
GTCACAGCACAGGCCGTAGAACCAGTCGGTCGCGGCGCGGGGCTCGTTGACGCCCATACGTCCGTTGAACTCCTCGTTTACAACCGAAGGCCTCGGCATGAGCGTGCCCATGATGCGCATGGCGATGCGGTCGCGTCCCGATGTCGTATCCTCGGCGGCACCGTTGGCAACGGCGACCTCGGCAAGTGCGGCAAGCGTGCCTTCAAGGTCAAAGTTGGGCAGGGTATCGGGGTGCAAGAGCGAGAGTTTCTCGACCTGGAGCGCCCAGGCCATGTCGAGTGCCGGCCCCGTGGCGCCGATGCACTCCAGAATGGTGTTGTATGCCCAGATGCGGTCGTCCTGTCCGACCATCGATCGGTGGATAGCATACTCAATCAGGCCCTGCGCGGCCTCGCGCACGTCAGTCATTACAGCCATGCCGCGTAAGCCCCCTTGTCAGAGATAGCGTAGTGGCGGGCAGAACCCTCGCCCAGCCAGCCGTTCATCTTGGCAATGAAGGTGTCGACCAGATCGAGCGGCACGAAGGCCTGGATGGTGCCGCCGAAGCCGCCGCCGTGAATACGAACGGCGCCACGGCCGTCGAGCACATGCTCGGCAAGAGCAAGCGCGTACATGGAAGGCTGCTCGGAACCCAGTTTGGCAACAACATTCTGCAGGTACATGGCGGAGCTGGCGCCGGACTCGCGCGTCAGGACCAGGAACTGGTCGATGTCGCCGGCGTTCAGGGCTGCCCAGCGCTTGTCGACCAGTCCGTTCTCGTACCAGTAGTGAACGGCGCGCAGGCAGGCACGGTCGCCCAGCTTGGCGCGCAGCTCGGGGAGTTTGGCGTCAAAGTCGGCCACGTTTACCTCGCATAGGCGTGCCTTGCCAAACTCGGCGGCGACGTCTTGCATCTCGCGCGGAACGGCAGCGTAATCGTCGGTGGCGGCCACGTGGTCGGCACCGACCTTAACGAGCACGAGCGCATAGCCGTGATCCTCAAAGTTGAGTTCGAGCTTCTGGGTTTTAGGCTGAGCCTGGTCCTCAAAGTCCATGTAGGCAAGGCCGCCCAGGCACACAGCGGCCTGGTCCATCAGACCGCAGGGCTTGCCATAGTAGTTGTTCTCGGTGCGCTGGCTCATCTGGGCGAGCGCGACGGGCTCGATGGCGGGTGCGCCCCAGAGCGTCTCCATGGCGCGACCGTACGCCGCCTCGACAGCAGCAGAGCTGGAAAGGCCGCCGCCCGAGGGGACGGAGCAGGTGAAGGCGAAGTCGAAGCCCTGGGGCTCAACGCCCAGAGCAGCGATTTCGTGGGCCATGCCGCGGACGAGGCTTGCGGACGTGCCTTTCTCGGACTCCTGAACATCCAGCGTGTCGAGCGCGATCTCAAAGGTGGGGTAGCCCTCGTCGGCAACGCGGACCTTGTTGGAGTCAGTTGCCACGGCGATGCCGTCGACAGCGACATCGAGCGAGCCGGCGATAACGTGGCCGCCCTCGTGGTCGGTGTGGTTGCCACTGATCTCGGAACGCCCGGGCGCGTGCACGTAGAGCACCTGGCGGTCGTCGATGGGGCCAAACTCCTCCTCAAACAGCTTGGTGAGGGTGGCGAGTATCTTTTCGTCGGGGGCGGTCATACGGGTCCTTTCCTTGACGCCGGAGAGACTGGTCCGTGTCATTATGAGTACGTTAACAATTTTGAGCACCACAAACCAGACGTTCACGGCACCGCACGTTAAATGATATGTTAACGTACTCATAACACAATATATTTCCTTTTTTGAGAATCTGGTAATCGGTAGATTTTCGGCCGTGAACGGTGTGGTCGTATGGACATATGGAGCAAAAGAACCGCTGATAGAAAAAGTAGAGTACGTTAACATGCGTCCGATGATAGCGGGCCTCGGTGCGGGGCATGTTTCCGCTCGGGCTGACATTCGCACTATTCAGATCTTGCGAGAGCGAAGGTGATTTTGTGGCAAGGCGCCCTTCCAACGATACGGGTATGCGTCCGGTATCCATGGCCGACGTTGCCCGCGCTGCCGGTGTTTCGCAACAGACGGTTTCGCGCGTTGCCAACGGATTGCCCAACGTTAACGAACAGACGCGCCAGCGCGTGCAAGCCGCTATGCAAGAGCTCGGCTTCCGTCCGAGCTATGCCGGCCGTTCGTTGCGTGACGGCCGTTACCATTCGGTCGGCCTGTGCGTCAACGATGTCACCAAGTTTGGCAACCTCTCAATGATCGACGGCATCGCCAGCGCTGCTCGCGAGCATAATTGCGCCATCACGTTGGTCGAGATGTCCAAGACCGAGGAGTTTTCGCTTGCCGAGGCCACGCGTCGTATGGCCGCATTGCCCGTGGACGGCATCATTATCGGCATGAGCCGTATGGCTCCCGATTTTGAGACGTTCGATCCGTTGCCGGGTATTGGCACGGTTATCGTCACCATGTATGCGCACCCGCGGGTGACTACGGTCGACTCCGATCATTACGGCTGCTCGCTGTTGCTCATGGATCATCTGTTTGAGCTGGGACACGAGCAGATTCGTTATATCGGCGGCCCGTCCTTTTCGGTCGACGAGCAGTTCCGTCGCGCCGGTTGGCAGGATGCGCTCGAGCGTAAGCACATCGAGCCGGTAGAGCCGCTCGAGGGCGACTGGTCTGCCAACAGCGGTTACGAGGCCGGTAGGTACCTGGCCGAACACGATCGCACCATGACGGCGATCTATGCGGCAAACGATCAGATGGCAAATGGCGCCATTGCAGCGCTGCGCGATAGCGGCTTGCGCGTGCCCGAGGACGTGAGCGTGGTGGGCGTCGATGACTCGCTCGACGACTTTGTCGCGCATAACGAGCTCACGACCGTTCGATTCGATTTGCATCAGCGTGGGCGCGAGGTATTCGAGCACGCGGTTCCCAAGGCGGGTACGGCGGGCAAAACCGTTGCTATTCGTATTCCCGGCCAGCTCATCATTCGACATAGCACGGCAATACCGCGCGCATAGTTTTTGCAGGTCAAAAGCGGTATATTCCGCATCAATAACAATCGATAAGGATGCTGACAGATAGCCGTGGCTATAAAGGCGAGTGCTATGATAGACGGGTTCTTTTGTCTATCTAGGAGGCTTTGCCTGATGGAGATCACCAAGGATATCCGCTACATTGGCGTCGACGATCACGACATCGATCTGTTCGAGGGCCAGTACGACGTGTCCGAGAACGGCATGGCATACAACAGCTATGTTATCTTGGGCGATAAAATCGCTGTCGCCGATTCGGTCGACGCTGGCTTTGTCGACGAGTGGCTCGGCAACCTCGAGGCCGTGCTCGATGGTCGTACGCCCGACTACCTGGTTGTCCATCACATGGAGCCCGATCACTCCGCCGGTATCGCCGCCTTTATGGAGCGCTATCCCCAGGC
>CABSNH010000167.1 GCA_902478985.1 uncultured Collinsella sp. | reverse complement strand
ATATCGAACGAAAGGCAATTTGCATGAATGACTTTATGAAAGGACGCAATGGCGCCGATGAACTCACCATCGTAATGGGTTTTGCCGGCATCATCATCGCGATGATCGGATCGATAGCCCGCGTCCAGTGGCTCAGCTGGATCGCCATCGCCGTCATCGTAATTGGCGTGCTGCGCGGCCTGTCCAAAAATATCGATGCACGTCGCAAGGAGAACGAGGCCTTTGTCGCCGCGACTGCCAATGTTCCCGGCTTGGGCAAGTTCGTCACCAGCTTGGGCGGCGGGGCCGCAGCGGCCAGCACCTCACGCGCGGCCGGCACCAGTAAGGAAGACTTTGAGCGCGCCAAGCGCACGGCCAAGAAGATGTGGAAGGGTCGCAAGACCACGGCATACCTCAAGTGCCCCAACTGCGGCCAGATGCTCTCCGTCCCCAAGGGCAAGGGCAAGATCCGCGTCACCTGCCCCAAGTGCCACGCCAAGATGGAGACGCGCTCGTAGCCGCCGTACCGTGAGACAAAATGAAAGCCGAGGCCTCGCACTGAGACCTCGGCTTTTTTGATTACGGCAAAGGGATCGCCCCTTTGTCACACCTATGCCACGCCGTCGCGAGCGAGCTCCTCGGCCAGTGCCTCGGCCGGCATTGCCATAATCGCGTCGAGCTCGTTATCAACCTCGGGAATACGCTTCACCTTGAGCTTGCGCATCAGATCGCCACGACACATCACGTGCATCGGCTCACGCAGCGCGCACAGGTCATCGAGCGGGTTCTCGCGCGTCACCAGGATATCGGCGGCCTTACCGCACTCGATCGTGCCGGTCTCGCCGCCCAGCCCCAGCAGCTCGGCATTGACCTGCGTGGCCGTATGCAGCGCGAAGGCGTTGCTCACGCCGACATACTTGGCAAAATAGGCCACCTCACGCCACATGTCGTACTGCGTCACAAACGGGCAGCTCGAGTCCGTGCCCAGGCCCACCCTAACACCGGCTTCCAGTGCGGCACGGGCGCTCTCGATGATGCCCGAGCACACGATGTCGCCGTTCTTCTTTTGCGTATCGGTCGAATGGGTCTTTTCCGGGTCGAGCAATACAAACGGCAGCGCCGGGCTGATGGTGCAGGTCACACTCGGCGCACGCCCCTCAAGCTGTGTACCCGCGGCGCCGCGGTACAGCTCCAGGATCTCGGGCGTCAACGGAGCGCCGTGCTCAATCGTGTCAACGCCGGCCTCAAGCGCGGCCTTCACGCCCTCGCTGCTCTCGACATGGGCCATAACCGGAAGGCCCATATCATACGCCGCCTTGCACGCCGCAGTGGCAACCTCCACCGGCATGCGCAGCACGCCCGGCTCGCCCACCTCAGTCGCATCGAACACGCCGCCCGTCACGAACAGCTTAATGACGTCAGCACCACGCGCATACAGGTCGCGCACCTGTTCGGCTGCCTCGGCGGGACTGTTAGCCACCTGGGCGAACAAGCCTGCACCATGGCCGCCCGGCACCGTGACGCCCGTTCCCGGCGCCACCAGGCGAGGACCTTGATACTTGCCGGCATCGATAGCATCGCGCACGGCAAGATCGGCAAACAGCGGGTCGCCCGCGCCGCGCACCGTGGTCACGCCACTTGCCAGCTGCTGCTGGGCGCTGCCCTTGAGGATATGGCGGACAATGGCGCGCCCCACGGGATTATCGAGCTTCTTCATCAGCGCGCCCGCATCGCCCGCCGAAACCGGCTTGCCCGAACCGCACAGATGCACATGCATATTGATGAGGCCTGGCATGAGATACGCCCCTGCCAGATCGATGACCTCGGCACCTGCAGGCGCCTGCGCCACAGCACTCGGCCCCATCCACGTAATGAGACCGCGCTCAACGACCACGGCCATGTCGGGCTGCGGCTCCATATGTTCCGAACCATCCAGGACGGTCGCATTGATAAACAACGTGGAACGATCGGCAGACGCCATATCGAGCTCCTCCCTCACGATTAACTTGAACATTTGTCCATTATCACCTAATGCAGCGAACTAAAGTCAAACATATCGGTTAACGGAGGGAAGAGAGGGACCTGGGAAGCGAAACGCGTTGCAGACCCAGCGCGGCGACACCAGCAAAATGTCTCGATCTGTAACAGATAGACCGTCTTTACCCTTCCAAATGTTACAGATCGAGATCTTTCGGCACCGCGTCCAACCTTTGTCTCGATCTGTAACAGTTGGGTCGAATTTTGGCCGCCAGATGTTACAGATCGAAATATTCTCCAGCCCCGTCGTCAGACGTCTAAATCTGTAACAAGTAGACAGGTTTTCGGCCTCTAGACGTTACAGATTGAGATCTTTTAGCGGTAGCCAACCTTTTGTCTTGATCTGTAACAGTTACGAGGCCAAACGGCCCCTTGTTGTTACAGATCGAGACAAACTCGGCAGGAACAACCACATTCGCGTCAGTTGCACCCCTTAGCGCCCATACCACTGCCGCCTCCATTGCCCAGCCAAATCGGTCCGCTGCGGAATACCCGCCAGCCTCATCTTTTCAACCAGCTTCCCCGGGTTCTTGAGTTCAAGAAACGTGAACCGAAGCACCTTGTGCCCGAGCATTGTCAGATGAGATTCCCGCTGACGCTCTGCCACGAATGGGTCGACCGACTCCCGACCCTCGCCGTTCTGCAAGGTATACTTCCCCTTTCCGTCGAGCTCGCCAATCACGCACGTCCCGTCCTCGAGTCTCCAGAAATAATCGACCCGAAACACCTGGCTCGAATCGAGCGGATCGCGAAACTCCACCTGCAACTCCGGAACCGGAAAGCCGTATGCAATAAAGAACGCCCGAAAGCGAGACTCGCCGCCGTTCTCGGACAGCCCGTCCGCATGCGACGCAATCACCTGAGCTCTGCGATACCCTCGCCTGCCCTCGCAATCGGCCTGAAGCCGTTCGCAGAGGTCATCGCGCGACATGCTCTTCGCCCGCAATGCAGAATCGGCGATCGCCAACCCGTAGGAGAACGGCGCACGCAGCAAGCAATCCCCCACCGTGCGCCAAAACGACGTCACCCGCACGCCATCGACTTGTTCAAGTGCACCCGCCGCCTGCGGACGCAGCAGTCTACACCCCATACTCAATGCCACCGAACAACCCGTCTTGACCAAGTAACGCGGCCCGAGCAGATCATTCGGCACCTCCAGACCCCATATCAGCGCGGCGTCATGCCCCCAAAACGCCCAATCGGGGTGAAACTCGGCAAGCCCCTTGATGGTCCACCGCGCCCGCTCCGGCGGCGTCAACGCATCCCATTCATGCTGAAAACAAAATAGGTGCGATTCGGGCTCAGCAATATCGTCTGTGCCCACATGGCGCCGCAGCCACATGAGCTCGGCATTGTCGTGCGTCCAACCTTTGTCTCGATCTGTAACAGGT
>CABSNH010000166.1 GCA_902478985.1 uncultured Collinsella sp. | reverse complement strand
GTGGGCCGTGCATCAGCGCGGCGGCGAGCCGAAGATTTTTGACTATGCGGACGTGCTGCAGTGCGAGATTGTCGAGACCGGAAATCCCGAGGATGTGCCGGAGGTTAGCAAGCGCGAACTAGCTCAGCAGATTTTGATTAATCCAGCTCAGGCTACCAAAAACAACGCTGCCAAGCGTAATATGTGCCTTGGTATGGGTGTCATCGTTGCCGTGCAAACCGGCGAGGATGAGATTTCGAAGCTTGAGATTCCGGTGACCGTGGGCGAAGTCAAGCGAGACTCCGGCCTATATCGATCGTATCGGAACGTTGCGGAGCAGATCAAAGAAGCCTTCGACGCCATGGGGCGTCCGGAGCAATGATGCCCGCAGCATCAAGCGGTTGAGGAGCCTTGCCCATGTCGAGTGAACCATATGCGATTCCGCCCAAAGATCGCGCCTTTGAGGGCATTCTTTGGTATATCAAACATTATGACCTGCAGGGTGGTGACCGGCTGCCCGCCGAGCGTGTGCTCTGTGAAGAGCTGGGCGTGTCACGCACGGCGTTGCGCGCTGCGATCACGCGTCTTATTTCGTGCGGAACTTTGGAAAGCCGCCGCGGTTCGGGCACCTATGTGTGTCCTCCCAAACCGCTGAACATCTTTCAGGAAACATGGAACTATACGCAGGCGGTGGAGAGGGTTGGCTCAAAGTCGACCGCGCGCCTGGTTTGGTCCAAGGTCGTGTATGCCGATATCGATCTTGCCCAAAAAGCCCAGATCGACCTGGGCATGCCGCTCTTCTGCATTCGGCGCGTGCGTGTGGTCAACGGTTCCCCGGCATCGATCGAGACGGCTTACGTCAATCTGTCTTTGTGCCCCTCGCTTCCCGATCACGATTTTGAGCAGGAAAGCCTCTACGACGTTTTGCTCAAGGAGGGGAATGTCCATGTGACGCACGGCAAGGAGCATATTTCCATCAGCCGTCTGAACGCCGACGAGGCCAAGTTGCTGAATGCTCAGGAGGGCACGCCGGTGTTTTACAAGGCTTCGCACGAGCGCGACGAGACCGATGGCTTTGTCGAGTATTGCAAGTCCGTGATTCTGCCGACCAAGTATCGTTTTGCCGATAACGGCGAGGCAGACGGCGTTGCGACGAAGGTGGGTGTCGAATGGCTGATGCAGTAGAAGACTTGCCGGTTTACAAACAAATTCGCCGCTGCATTGCGGAGCGAATCGAGCGCGGCGACTACCCGACGGGCTCGATGATTCCGTCCGAAAACGAGCTGGCCGAGGAGTTTGGCACGACACGCCTGACAATCCGAAGCGCCATGGACGAGCTGGTCAAAAGTGGCCAGATTCGTCGCGTGCAGGGCAAAGGCGCCTTTGTGGGACATAAGTGGTTTGACGAGCACGAACGCAAGGGCGGCTTCCGCCAGTCGGTTTTGGCATCGGGCGCGACGCCGTCGGTGCGCATCCTGGCGCGCTCCAAACGCTACGCCGGCCCGTATTATGCCGACTTGTTTGGCATCGCCGAGGACGATCTGCTTTACTCGGTGCGCCGCCTCAACTGCATCGATGGTGAGCCCGTATCGATCGAGATGACACTGATTCCGTGCCTGCTGTTTCCGGGCATCGAAGACGTGGACATTTCGGTCTTCAGCCTGTTCGAGACCTACGATATGTTGGGACGCAAGCCAGATCAGTCGGTAGAGAAACTCGATATCGAGGCGCTGGGCGCACGCGATGCGAGTTTGCTCAATCTTGAGCCGGGCGATCTGGCGCTCGTGCTGGAAGGCCTGACCTATGACTCGAGTGGGCAGGCAATCGAGCATGCCAAGTCTTTTACCCGCGGCGACGCCGGCGGATATACCTACAACTATTAGCGTCTAGAGCGTCCCTGCGCATGGCGGGGGCGCTCGTTTTTACGGATATATGTCGCTTGACCGATGAGCGGCAAAAACTGACCGTCTACCGAGAGGGGAGGATGAAATCATAAAATCGGTATTAAAAACGGCTAACCTGTAATCGTTCACTGGTATTAAGAACCTTTGAATTGTTGAGCTTGGGGCCAAGATGTCCACAAGGTTAAGCGGTGCGACGGGGCGGCAAGCCCGTTCATTCCGTGCGACAATTCAAACTGCTCGTGAAAGGAGCGGGAATGAAGGAGACCGAGAAGATCGAGATCATGCACTTCGACCAGGAGGGCTACCTCGAGGACGGCAGGAACGTCTACGAGGCCGGCAAGAAGATGACCGCCCTGGCCGACCGCGTGCACGAGGAGGGCTACGACGCCGTCTTCCTGATGGGCGTCGGCGGCACCTGGGACGAGTTCATGCAGCTCGAGTACCTCATGAACAAGTTCGGCGACCGCGACCTCGAGGTCTACCTGATCCACGCCGCCGAGTGGAACGTCATGGGCCACAAGCGCATGACCGACAGGTCCGTCGTGCTGACCGCCTCCGAGTCCGGCACCACCCCCGAGGTGCTCGAGGCCGTCGGCAAGATGAGGGAGATGGGCGTGCGCGTCTTCGCCATGACCAACCCCGAGGGCAAGATCGGGCAGGCCGTGGGCGCCGAGAACTGCGTCATGATGGCCTCCGACCACGGCGCCGGCGGCTGCGAGAAGGGCTACTACCTCGCCGACTGCTTCGGCCTGCGCCTGCTCAACCGCCGCGGCTGCTTCCCCAAGTTCGACCTGTTCATCGAGCAGACGAAGGACGTCTGGAAGGACATGCTCGACATCCGCAAGCGCTTCGAGCCGCGCGCCGAGGAGCTCGCCAGGAAGTACGCGCTGGCCGACTACACCATGTTCATCGGCTCGGGCGCGCTGTGGGGCGAGACCATCCTGTACTCCATGTGCCTGCTCGAGGAGATGCAGTGGAAGCGCATCCGCCACATCACCTCGCACGACTTCTTCCACGGCACGCTCGAGCTGCTCGAGCCCGGCGTCCCGGTGTTCCTGTTCATGGGAGAGGACGAGTGCCGCGCCCTCGACGAGCGCGTCCGCGCCTTCCTCACCAGCGGCGTGACCGGCGACGAGGACTACGTCATCATCGACACCGCCGAGTACGCGATCCCGGGCCTGGACGACGACTTCCGCGTCATCGTGTCGCCGTGGATCCTGTCCGTGCTGACCACCGACCGCCTCGCGCGCAACTACGAGCTGGTCACCAAGCACAACCTCAAGTACCGCCGCTACTACCACCAGTTCGACTACTAAGAGCTGGTCACGGGTCCGATATCTTGGCTGGTTGATATCTCGACCCTGCACAAGGGCGTCCGCATTTGCGCGGGCGCCCTTTTTGCGTTGTGACAAGAGACTGCTGCTAACCGCTCGCCCTATGTTTCCAAATGAATACGCTATGAGCGTTTGCGGCGGATTTTCCCCGCAAGCACTCTAGTATGCTAAAGTACCCAGAAGACCGGCGGAG
>CABSNH010000165.1 GCA_902478985.1 uncultured Collinsella sp. | reverse complement strand
TGCTCGATAGCCACAGCGAGGGCGTCTATGATGCGGCGATCGCTATGTACAAGTCCACATGCGCATACTGCAAGTGGGAGGACCTGGGCATTGTCACCATCAGCGGTATGACCGAGCGCGACAGCATGGCATCCTCGCCCAAGTTGGAAGAGGTGCGAGAGCTCGCCCGCAAGCTCGCCTAAGGACAAGAAGAACGCATGGCAATCAGCGTTGGCGGAAGTACTTGCCGTCCTTGCCGGGTGAATCGTTGATTGCCATGCACCGTTGCCCTTGTGGACAATCTCCGCGTGCTAGGAGACTTTCTCGCTCAGGAACTCCCTGAACGCGGGGATGTCAAAGCCAACGAGTCCACGTCCACGTTCCCCGATGACGCCGTCCTCGAGGAGACGGCGTTTATATTGGCTTGCATAGTTGCTGGCAACGCCCATGCGTTTGGCTATCTCCGAGACCCTGCTGGGGCCAGAATCGGGCAGCATCGCGAGCAAAAACTCAATGTCTTTATCGGAAAGCTCCCGATAGGTCGTTTCGAGAATTCGATCGCGCAGCTCCATACGGGCAAGCAGAGAACCCTGCTGGACATCAGGTGCGCTGATTTTGGGCGAGTTCTCCGAAACATCCCATGTGCGATATCCGACGAGCTGCATCATGTAGGGGAATCCGTCGACGGCCTTCACGGCATCCTCGAGCGCTTCTGGCGTGATTGAGCGGCCTCCGGCCTCAACGGTTTTGCGGAATGCGTTTGCAATTTCAACGTCAGTGATTCGTCCCAACTGATGATATTGGGAACGCCTGAGAAACGAGACGGAATCGTTACGCAGCAACGCCGATACTTTGTAGGGCAGTCCTGCCATGAGTAGGGCAACTTTTTTACCTTCGCGTACAAAGTGCTGGTAAACAGAGGCAAATTGAAGCATTTCTTCGAGATCGACGGTGACTTCATCGATGGTGATGAGAAGTCCGATGTCATGTTTTTCGAGTTGCTTAAAGATGCCATTCATGCGCGTGCGCCAGTTGCCCTGAGCCTCTTGAGCATATGTCCAATCGATGCCCACTGGGCCAATTTGAACACCGTTTATGCGCGCGTGAGGCTGTGAGAGGTAGCTATCTGCGGCTTCTTTGGTTCGCTCGATAATATCTTCGAGCATGCCTGGCATGGCGGAGACATTTGCTGCGATCCAGTCGTGTTCAAGCGCCGTTTCTGAAAGGAGCGAGAGAAGCGCCGTCTTGCCCGTTCCCCTTGCGCCAGTAAAAATGGTCGACAGGTTGGGATCTCCCGGGCCGTTGATAAAGCCACGGTTGATGTCACGCAGGATATGCTCGCGACCCGCTAGAAAGGGAGGGACGCTTCCGAACGTCGGGGTAAAGGGGTTCTTGCTGTACTCCATGGTAGCTCCTTTGCATGTTTTGCTAATCTTTGCAAGTTTTGCTAACTTTTGCAAGTTTTGCTAACGACTGGCCAAAGGGCATCGTAGCAGTGACGCTGACATTTTTTTACGCAGAAAAATAAGCAGAAATCAATTTATCTGCGTTAAAAAATAGTTGAGAAGAAAAACGACGAGCCCCGGGCGCAATGCCGTTGCGTTCCGGGCCTCGTCGCTTTGCGAAGTATCTAACGATCTCGTTGCCGTGGTACCTAGTCAAACAAGCTCGGCATGTCGTTTTCTTTCATGAGGGCACCGGCAGAGGGGAGGCTCTGCGCGGTGAACTTTTCGGCCGAGACGCCGGCGCCAAGGATTTCCTCAGTTGTGCCGACGGTGGTGACCGAGCGGCCCTTCTTGGCTGTAAAGGCCTGGACGCCCTGCGTGTTGGTGGTCGTCTTGGTCTTGAGCAGCGACGTGTTGAAGTTCATCAGACGGTAGTCGCTCGAGACCAGTGCGATGTCGCGATCTTCCTTGAGCACCTGGGCATACAGCAGCTTGCTGCCACCGTAGATAGCGTTCTTCAAGCGTTTGCGGTTGGTCTTGGTAACGTATCCGGCAAGTGCGACGCGCACCACGCGGCCGTTCTCAAAGACAAACAGCACGTCGGCCTTGTAGTCCTCGGGGTCGATGACCCAGATGACGCTTTCGTCGGGTTCCATCTCGAGATCGGTCGGCAGGTACGAGCCCAGCTGGGCCGACTTGGTATCCTCAAACGTCGCGACCTTGCACTTATACACCTGGCTCTTGTTGGTAAACACGAGCAGCTCGTGCGTATTGGAGGACGGGAACTCGATAAAGGGCTTGTCGCCGTCTTTATACTTGAGCGTGGTGGCCTTCTTGAGCACACGGTCGGTCATCTTTTTGAGGTAGCCATCGCGCGAGAGCATGATGGTGACCGGGTACTCCTCGACCTCGGGCTCCAGGCTCACCTCGATGACCTCATGGGGCTCAATTCTGCCCGTGCGGCGCGGCATCACATACTTCTTGTTGACCGCTGCCAGCTCGTCGCTGATGACCTTCTTAATGTTGTCCTCGCTGGAGAGGATCTCCTCAAGCTCGGCAATCTCGCCCTCGAGCTTAGCGATGTCTTTGGTGCGGTTGAGGATGTACTCCTCGTTGATGTTGCGGAGCTTAAGTTCGGCGACAAACTCGGCCTGGGTCTCGTCGATGTCGAAACCCTTCATAAGGTTGGGCACGACCTCGGCTTCGAGTTTGGTGCCGCGGATGATGGCGATGGCCTTGTCGATGTCGAGCAAGATCGCCTCGAGGCCGTGCAGCAGGTGCAGGCGCTCGGACTTTTTGCCCAGGTCAAAGTTAATGCGGCGACGCGTGGACTCAATACGCCATTTGACCCACTCGTGCAGAATCTGGCGCACGCCCATAACACGGGGATAGCCGTCGACGAGCACGTTGAAGTTGCACGAGAACGAATCCTGCAGCGTGGTCGAGCGATAGAGCTTGGCCATGAGCTTGTCGGGGTCGACACCGCGCTTAAGGTCGATGGCGATGCGCAAACCCGAGAGGTCGGTTTCGTCGCGGATGTCAGCAATCTCCTTGACCTTGCCCTCTTTGGAGAGCTTGACGATGCGCTCGATGATGACATCGGTCTTGGTGGTGTAGGGGATCTCGTAGACCTCGATAATGCGCTCTTCGGGAATCCAGCGCCAACGGGAGCGAATCTGGAAGCTGCCCAGGCCGGTCTCGATAATCTTTTCCATCTCCTCGCGGCGGTAGATAATCTCGCCGCCGGTCGAGAAGTCGGGCATGGGCATGTACTCGAGCAGGTCGCAGTCGGGATCCTGCAGGTAGTGCATGGTGGCGGTGCAGACCTCGTTGAGGTTGAAACCGCAGATGTCGGACGCCATGGCGACGCCGATGCCCTTGTTGGCCGAGACAAGGATGTTCGGGAACGTGGTGGGCAGCAGACGCGGCTCCTTCATGGCGCCGTCGTAGCTGTCGACGAAGTCGACCGGGTCCTTGTCGATGTCCTTGAAGATCTCGGCGCTGATGGGGG
>CABSNH010000164.1 GCA_902478985.1 uncultured Collinsella sp. | reverse complement strand
GACGGTTGTAGATGTCCATCACCTTCATGATGTTCATGAGCTGGCGCTTGTAGGCGTGGAAGCGCTTTACCTGAACATCGAAGACGGTGTTGGGGTCAATGACCAGACCAGTCTCGGCCTTAACGTAGGCGGCAAGGCGCTCCTTGTTGGCGCGCTTGGAGGCACCCACGGCCTTCAGGAACTCGGTATCGTTATGGAACTCTTTGAGTTTCTCCAGCTCAAAGGCGTTCTTCAGCCAGCCGTCGCCAATGGCCTCGGTCACGAGCTTGGCGTAGGTGGGGTTGGCCTCGGCAAAGAAGCGACGGTGCGAGATGCCGTTGGTCTTGTTGTTGAACTTCTCGGGCGTCAGGGCATAGAAGTCCTTGAGCACGATGTTCTTGATGATGTCGGAGTGGATCTTGGCCACGCCGTTAACGCTGTGGCTGCAGATCACGGACAGGTTGGCCATGCGAATCTCGCCGTCCCACAGGATGGCGGTCTGGCGCAAACGCTCCTGCCAGCCCTCCTGCGTGGTGTCGAACGACTCATGCCAACGACGGCTGATTTCGTCGATGATCTGGTACACGCGGGGGAGGAGCTTGGAGAACATGCCGATAGGCCACTTCTCCAGGGCCTCGGGCAGGATGGTGTGGTTGGTGTAGCTCACGACCTGCGTCACGATGTTCCAGGCGTCATCCCACTCGAGCTTCTTCTCGTCGATGAGGATACGCATGAGCTCGGGGCCGCACATGGCGGGGTGCGTGTCGTTGGTGTGGATGGCCACAAACTGCGGCAGCAGCTCCCAGTTCTCGCCGTGCTCCTTCTCAAAGGTGTCGAGCAGGCTGTAGATGCCGGCCGAGACAAACAGGTACTCCTGCTTCAGGCGCAGCAGACGGCCGTGCTCGCCGGCGTCGTTGGGGTAGAGGATGGCGCTGATGGCCTCGGCCTCGGCGCGCTCGGCGTCGGCCAGGGCGTAGTCGCCGCGGTTGAAGGCCTCCAGGTCAAAGTGCTCCTCGACCGGCTCGGCGGCCCAAACGCGCAGCTTGTTGACGGTCTCGCCGGCATAGCCCACAACGGGGATGTCGTAAGGGACGGCCAGGATGTTCTGCGTGTCCACCGTGCGGTAGAACGTGCGACCGTTCTCCTCAAAGCCCTCGACGTGGCCACCAAACTTAATGGTCACGGCCTTGTCTTGACGACGGACCTCCCAGGGATAGCCGTGGGTGAGCCACTCGTCGGTGGCCTCGACCTGGCTGCCGTTGACGATCTCCTGCTTAAACAGGCCGTAGCGGTAGCGCATGCCGTTTCCGTAGCCGGCGATGCCCTCGGCTGCCATGGAATCCAGGAAGCAGGCGGCCAGACGACCCAGGCCGCCGTTGCCCAGTGCCGGATCGGGCTCCTGGTTCTCGATGACAGACAGGTCAAAGCCCATGTCGTCGAGCGCCTCGGCGACCATGTCGCGCACGCCAAAGTTGAGCAGGTAGTTGTCGAGCAGGCGGCCGATCAAAAACTCGATCGAGAAGTAGTACACGCGCTTCTTGCCCTCGGCGGCAACACGGGCGTCGCTGGTGGTGGCAACGGTGCGCGCCTTCTCGGCCACGAGCTTGGCCAGGGCATTAAAGCGGTCCAGGTCGCTGGCGGCCTCCACGCTCTTGCCGCTGATGCTCGTGACGGCTTCGCGATAGAGTTCGGTAAACTCCTGCTTGTTGTCGAAGATCTTATTCATACGTTCCTTTCCCCCGGGGATGTTTCTCCCGGAACGGTTATGACTTGTATCCTACGCCCCGGCGGGGCGGGTAATTACAGTGGTAACTCTTTTGTTACGCTTCCTTGCCAGATGCTTTAACAGCGCCTGCCTTAGCCTTGGGAGCAGCCTTTTTATTGGCTGCCTTCTTGGCCTTGGGCTTAGCCGTAGCCTTGGCAGTCTTCGCCTTGGCCGGAGCCTTCTTAGCAGCCGCGGGTTTGGGCTTCACCGAGGACGTACGCTTGCGCGTCGCCTTCTTGGGCTCCTCGACCACGGGCGGCTTATAGCTGCTGGGACCGCGGCGCTTAAGCACCACGCCTGCCAGGCCGGGTACCTTTATCTCGATGGAGTCCATCTGTCCGTTCCAGGGATAGGGCTCGCTCGAGCTGGTGTAGGGCTCCTCGCCGGCGTATCCGCTGCCGCCAAACTCGGGACGGTCGGAATCGAAGATGACCTCCCAGTCGCCCTCGCGCGGCACGCCCACGCGGAAGCTCTCGTAGCTCGCCGGGTCAAAGTTGATCAGGATCACCAGGTCGTCATCGACGTCCTCGCCCTGGCGCACAAAGCTCACGATGGACTGCTTGGAGTTATCCGCGTCGATCCAGGTAAAGCCATCGTCGGTGTAGCCGCGCTCGTACAGGGCGGGCTCGGCGGTGTATAGGTGGTTGAGCGCCTTGATAAACGCCTGATGGTGCGCATGGGTCTCGTACTGCTCGGTCAGGAACCACTGAATGGACTCGTAGTAGCGCCACTCAATAAACTGGCCGATCTCGTTGCCCATAAAGTTGAGCTTGGCACCGGGGTGCGTCATCTGGTAGAAGGCCAGCGTGCGCAGGCCGGCAAACTGGCGCCACCAGTCGCCCGGCATGCGGCCGATCAGCGAGCACTTGCCGTGCACGACCTCGTCGTGGCTCAACGGGCAAATGAAGTTCTCGGTAAAGGCGTACATGATGGAGAACGTGAGCAGGCCGTGGTTGCCGGGGCGCCACGGAAAATCGGTCTGCATGTAGTGCAGGGTGTCGTTCATCCAGCCCATGTCCCACTTGTAATGGAAGCCCAGACCACCGTCCTGTGGCGGATAGGTCACGAGCGGCCACGCGGTGGACTCCTCGGCCATCATCATCACGTCGGGGTAGTGCGCCTCCACGGCGCAGTTGACCTGACGGATAAACGCGCTAGCATCCAGGTCCTCCTCGGTACCGTACTTGTTGAACTTCTTTTGGCCGGGATCGTCAATGCCAAAGTTGAGGTACAGCATGCTGGACACGCCGTCCATGCGAATGCCGTCCACGTGGAAGTTCTCGAGCCAGTACAGCACGTTGGAGACCAGGAACGAGCGGACCTCGCCGCGGGCAAAGTCAAACTTGTGCGTGCCCCAGTTGGGGTGAATCTCGTGCTCAAACAGCATGTGGCCGTTAAAGGTGGCAAGTCCGTGGGAGTCGGCGCAAAAACCGCCGGGCACCCAGTCCATGATCACGCCAATGCCTGCCTCGTGGCATGCATCGATAAAGTGCATGAGCTGCTGCGGGTTGCCGTAGCGCGACGTGGCGGCGTAGTAGCCGGTCGTCTGGTAGCCCCAGGAACCATCGAAGGGATGCTCCATAAGCGGCATGACCTCGATATGCGTGTAACCCATGTCGCGCACGTAGTCCACGAGCTCCACCGACAGGTCATCGTAGGTATAGAACTCTCCGCGCTGCGCGGGGAAGGGGTCCATGGCTGTCT
>CABSNH010000163.1 GCA_902478985.1 uncultured Collinsella sp. | reverse complement strand
ACGGTATGCCCAAGAGCCAGCGCGTGCTCGAGCTCAACGCCAAGCACCCGGTCTTCGCCAAGCTCGTCGCCGCCCAGAAGGCGGGCGATGCCGACAAGATCAAGCAGTATTCCGGTCTGCTCTATGACCAGGCCCTGCTGGTCGAGGGCATTCTACCCGAGGACCCCGTGGCCTTCGCGGCGGCTGTCTGCAACTTGATGTAGTTAGGTAGTTACGCGGTTTTACCAAACCGCGTAACGGCTCGACGCTGCAAACGCCCCTAAGCGGCAATCTGACGTTCAATCGTCGGTCGCGTACCGAAGTACGCTTCCCTCCTCTTTCGCGTCACCTTGCTCGCTTAGGGGCGTTTTCGCTGACTTATGCTCAACCAGCGACGCTTTCGTGGTCCTAAGTAGTCATTGGGGGCGTTTTTGTTGACTAGTCGGTTAAGAACGTCCCCAACGACTAGTCGGATTGCTAGTTTGTGCGGGTTGTGGTTTTGGGAGCTGCGGGAATTTAAGATACTGTACAACTGTACGTTAAATCATCTTCGTAGTATATTGCTACCCGCAAAACTCAGCACCATTGTGCCGCGAGGCACTAAAGCGTCTACGTACAATGGTTGTCGATAGTACGATTCGATTCAACGACAGGATGGATGGTCCAAGCGTGAGTCTCGGCAGCAAACTATCCAATGCAAAGGTGTCCTTTGCGATATTTAAGCGCGACATTAAGCGACTGCTTGTGAACCCCGTCGCCCTGGTGGTTACCCTAGGCGTGTGCGTTATTCCCTCGCTGTATGCCTGGTATAACATCGTGGCAAACTGGGATCCGTATGGAAACACCCAAGGCATCAAGATTGCTATCGCCAACAACGATCGAGGCACCCAAAACGACTTGGTGGGTGAGCTCAACGCTGGCGACAAAGTGGTCGACCAGCTCAAGGAGAATCATCAGTTGGGCTGGACGTTCGTCGACTCGACGGCCGATGCCAAGGAGGGCGTCGAGAGCGGCGAGTACTATGCCGCTATCGTGATTCCCAAGAACTTCTCGGATAACCTGGTTTCGATGCTCGACGGCAACTACCATCAGCCCAAGCTCACGTACTACGTCAATGAGAAGAAGAGCGCCATTGCGCCCAAGGTTACCGATACCGGTGCAAACACCATCGAGGAGCAGATCAACTCGGAATTTGTCTCTACGGTAGGCAAGACTGTTGCCGGTATCGCCAAGGATGCCGGTGTCGATTTAAAGGACAAGGCAACCCAGACTCAGGACTCGCTGGCAAGTTCGGTGTCCGAGGCGTCCGACACCTTGGGCGAGGTGCGCGATTCGATTGGCGATATGAATGCCGCCATCGATAAGACGAGTGGCGCTATCGCCTCGGCTGATGCGGCACTTGCCGGCTTGCAAGGCCAGGCACCGTCGCTGACGCAGGCGATCTCCCAGGGCAACGACCTGCTGAGCGAAGCTCGCACCACGGCGGGCAACTCTATCGCCTCGCTCTCCAAGGCGCTCTCGGAAGGCAGCCTTGCGCTCACCAAGACGTCGGCCTCTGCGAACGCTGCCATCGGCAAGCTGACGGGCGCGGTCACATCTACGACCACCCGTATCGACAACTCGCTCGAGTCTCTTCAAGCGACGATCGACCACAATAAGGCCGTTATCGGGCACTTGGAGATTCTCGCCAATGACACGTCGACAGGTTCCGAGGAAATTGACGCGCGCATTGTATCGACCATCGATTTGCTTCGAGAGCAGAATGAAAAGCTTCAGAGCATCAAGGACGGTCTGTCCGCGCAGTCGAGCGCCATGGCGAATGACGCAGCGGCTGTTTCGGGTGCCAGTGACGCTATCAATAACGCAATTCATACCGGTGCGACCAACCTTGGCCAAGCCCAGACGGACTTGGGCCAAAACGCGCTGCCGAAGGCCTCGAGCGCGCTCGACTCTTTTGCTGCCGTTTCGGGCGACCTGACCGGTATCGTCTCGGGTATGACACCTACACTTGCAAATGCGCGCGGCACGTTGGCGCAGCTTAGCGCTACGCTCGGCCAGGCCAAGACCACGCTGTCCCAGACCGATTCCTCGCTTGCCAAGGTCCAGGACAAGCTTGCAACCGCCGCCAATGACATCGCGGCGCTGCAGACCTCCGAGTCCATGGGCGAGCTGGCCGATCTGATGGGCGTCGATGTCAATGACGTGGCAGATTTCATGGCGTCTCCGGTTGAGTTGACGTCCAAGTCAATCTATCCGGTCAAGAGCTTTGGCTCGGGCATCGCTCCCTTCTACACCAATCTGGCGCTTTGGGTGGGCGGCTATGTGCTCATCGCCATTTACAAGCTCGAGGTCGACCGTGAAGGTGTTGGCAGCTTTACGGCGCGCCAAGGCTACTTTGGCCGCTGGTTGCTCATGGTGATCCTGGGCGCGTTGCAGGCCATCATCGTTACGGTAGGCGATCTGGTGATTGGCGTGCAGTGCGTCAGCCCGCTGCTGTTCGTGCTGGGCGGCATCGCCATTTCGTTCACCTACGTCAATATCATCTATGCGCTGTCCACCACGTTTAAGCATATCGGCAAGGCTATCGGCGTCATTCTCGTCATCGTGCAGATCCCGGGTTCGTCGGGCATGTACCCCATCGAGATGATGCCCGGCTTCTTCCAGTGGCTGCACCCGCTGCTGCCCTTTACCTACGGCATCAATCTGCTGCGCGAGACGGTCGGCGGCATGTATTCGTTCAACTACCTGTTTAACCTGTGCATTCTGGGCGTGTTCTTGATCGTGGCGCTCTTTATCGGCCTGCAGCTGCGTCCGCTGCTGCTCAACCTTAACCTGCTCTTTGATAAACAGCTCTCCACGACCGGTATGATGATTTGCGAGTCCAACGACCTGCCGCGCCAGCGCTACTCGCTGCGCACGGCCATGCGCGTCATGCTCGATTCCGATTCGTACCGTCGCGAACTGCTCGATCATGCGGTCGCCTTTGAACATCGCTACCCGTACTACATCAAGGGCGGTTTTGCCGCCGTGGTGGGCGTTCAGGTCCTGCTCTTTGTCCTGTCGACGGTTCTCGATATCGACAATAACGGCAAGATCATCCTGCTTGTCATTTGGATCATCTCGGTTATTGCCATCTGCGGCTGGCTTATCAATATCGAATATATCCGAGCGAGCCTCAATACCCAGATGCGCATCTCGGCGCTTTCGGATGAGGACCTGCGTCGCGAGATGCGCGAACACACGGCCGCCATTCCTGCCGCCCGCCACATGTTTGGCCTCAACGCCAGCGAGCGTGGTGCCAAGGGCGGCGATCAGTCCACGGGCCGCTTGCCGCATATCGGCTCGCACCATAAATCTCAGGGCAGCGACAGCACAGCCACAAATGATGGAGATACCACCGCGCTTGGCAAGCACTCCAAAGGAGGTGAGGCATAAATGAAGAACATCCTGCATCTGTTTAAGCGCGATGTCC
>CABSNH010000162.1 GCA_902478985.1 uncultured Collinsella sp. | reverse complement strand
GGCATGAAAAAGGCAAGGCATAGACCTTCTGGTCATGCCTTGCCTTTTGAATGACAAATTGTCGCTCTGGGTGGCGCGCAGCGTCGACCGGCCCGCCGTTCGTCAGAACGGCGGAACCTCTAGAGCAAGGTAACGCTAAAGCTGCGCTTGTCCGTCTCGCCGGGGGCCAAGGTGATGGTGTTGACCTTATGCTCAAAGACGTCGTCCTCGGTGTCCATGGTGGTGTGGCCGGTCCAAGGCTCGAGCGCCACAAACGGGGCGTCGTTGGCGGCAGACCACACGCCGATGTACTTAAAGCCCTCAAAGTCGATCTTGACGCCGTGGCCCGACTTGCGACCGCGCAGCGTGAGCGTGGAGCCCGGGGTATCGGTGAACATGATGGCGTCGTTATCGAAGCTGCGGTGCGTGATGGGCAGCACGTCCGAGTTATCGGGAGCCTTGTAGCTACCCTCGAACGTCATAAGGCCATCGGGCGTGATGACGGGGGCCTCGTTAGTCCAAGCCTCGGTAAACGCCAGCTCGTAGTCCTCGAACGCCTCGTCCTCGGCACCGGGGGCGGGCACGTTGAATGCGGGGTGGCCGCCCACCGAGAACGGCAGGTCCACGTCGCCGGTGTTGGTGACGGCAAAGGTCTGCGTGAGGGTGGCGTCGCCGGTCAGGGCATAGGTCATGTTGAGCTTAAAGTGGAACGGGAACGCCTTGAGAGACTCGGGCGTGTCGGTGAGCTCGTAGGTAACGGACAAACCGTCCTCCGACACCCCGACGATCTTGTGCTCGACAATGCGCGCGATGCCGTGGCGCGCCATCTCGCAGGTGCCGGCTGCAGACGTCGCCGTGTTGTTGCGCAGCGATCCCACGATGGGGAACAGGATAGGCGCGTGCTTGCCCCAAAAGGCCGGGTCGCCCTGCCACAGATACTCGTTGCCGTTGAGGGCAAGGCTCGTGAGCTGGGCGCCCATGGAATCGATGGCTGCGGTGAGGCCGCCGCGCTTGATGGTAGTGACGGTGGACATACTACTTCCTCCAATGGTAAACAACGGTGTCGATGGTTATTGTCCCACTCTTGGCGGCGGGGTTGAGCGGCAGGCGCAGTTATTGAGCAATAGCGTAAAGGTCAAACCCGCCCTGCGGCGTGCTATCGACCGTGTCGGGAGCCTGTGAATTAAAACTCACCGGAACCATGCGCTTTGAGGCGCGGTAACGCGTGCCGTCGGTGGCGACGGGCGGCTCATCGACCGTGAGCTCGTAGTCGCCGGGCTTGAGCTCGATGCCGTCACCTTCGGAATTGACGTATTGATACTCGTCGATTGCTTGTCCCTTGAGCGTGCGGCCCACGATATGGACGAGCATTTGGCTGTCGCCGCGCGCGGTATCCCACGTCGCGCCTTCCTTAACCTCGACTGACACATGCACCGAGCGCGTGCGGCTGAGCGATTGCTCGACGGACATCTCGACCTTGGCGGCGTCTTGGCGCTGCTGCTCAACATGGCCCCAGATGCTGCCGATTGCCGAGCAGGCGATAACGCCGGCCATGAAGGCAATGAGGATGGGGCCGAGCGGAGAGCGGCGACCCGCGTCTTCCTCATGAGCCAGGTCGGGACGATGCGTTGGCGCAGGCGCCTGGGCGCCTTGCGCGGGCACGTCGAGAATGCTGAAAGATGCCGTACTGCCGGGGTCGATGGTGTGGCGCGGTTGCGGGGTCTTTGCCGGCGAGATGGACATGTCAGCTGGCTCACTCAGTGTGGCCGTGGCATCGGCCTTTGCCTCGTCGGCCTCGGCCTGAGCCCAGGCCCGTTCAAAAGTCAGGGGCTCGGCGGCATCGGGGGCGGCGTCCGTCTCGACGGCATCGTTGCCGGTCTCGTCCTCGTCGCTCGACACGTCACGCGGCGACGGCTCGTCCCACTCCTCGTCCGGAGCCTCGCCCTCGCTATACCACCATTCAAAATTATCGATATCCATACGGGGCGCCCCTTAGGCCTCGCAAATAAACACTTGCTAGTCTTATACCCGCAGACGGCGCCGGAGCTCGCCGACACAAACAGGAAAACCGTCACAATATTCGAAGCTTTTCCTCGTTTTCGAGATTTTCGCCGAATATTGTGATGGTTTGGGCGACTGGCTGGCAGCGCAATGCGACAAAGGGACTGCCCCTTTGTCGCATTCTGTTAGAGTTGCAGGGATTGAATCCCGCTTATTCATGCGACATTGGAGTGACAACCTTGACCGCCGCAACCACGCCTAAAAGCAAGTCAACCGCCGCCGTGCTCTCCCCTGCGCGCACTAAGCTCTGCTTGGCGCTACTCGTGCTGTTGGGATTCTCGCTCGGCTGCTCCGAGTTCGTGGTCATCGGCATCGAAAGCGACCTGGCGACGGAGCTCGGCATCTCGCTTGCCACCGTGGGCCAGCTCATCAGCGTTTTTGCGCTTGTCTACGCTATCGCGACGCCGGTGCTTGCGCTCAGCACGGGGCGTTTTCGCCGCTACCAGCTGCTCGTGTGTTACAGCATCGTCTTTGTGCTGGGCAATCTTGTCATGGCTCTGGCGCCCAACTTCCAGGTGCTGTTTATCTCGCGCATCATCCTGGGCTCCGTCTCGGGCGCACTGCTCGCCGTGGGTGTGACGTACATCCCCGAGCTGCTGTCTCCGCAGCAAACTTCGCTTGCCATCTCGGTGGTATATGGTGCGTTTTCCGTGGCGATGGTCTTTGTCACTTCGATCGGTAAGTTTGTAGCCGACACGCTCGATTGGCACGTAGCCATGTACGGCACGCTGACCTTTGCCGTTCTGATCTGCGGAGCGCTCGTGGCGTTTATGCCGCGCGCTGGGCAAACCGACGAGCCTGCCACCTTTCGCGAGCAGGCGAGGCTGCTGCGCGAGCCGAGCATCATCACCGGCATGCTCATCTTCTTGTTTGGCGTGGGGTCGGTCTATGTGTTCTACGGCTACGTGACGCCTTATCTTGAGCAGGTGCTGGGTATGGGCACCGTTCAGGCGAGCACCACGCTTATGGCCTACGGCGTGTTCTGCCTGGTTTCGAACATCCTGGGTGGATGGATCGATGCGCGCTTTGGCATGAAGGCGCTGCTCGTGACGTTTGTGCTGCAGGCTGCGGCGTTACTCGGGCTGTTTGCTGTGGGCGGCACCATGCCGCTCGCGCTGGTCTTTGTCTTTAGCTTGGCGTTGCTCATGTACCTGTTCTCGGTGTCGTGCATCACGCACTTTATGGACGTGGCACGCAGCCGCCATCCCAAGTCGATGGTACTCGCAAGTTCGGTTGAGCCCATGGCGTTTAACGTCGGCATCTCGTTTGGCACCGCAGTGGGCGGCGCCGTGGTAAGCAGCATTGGCATTGCGTACGTGGGCGCAGTGGGCGCCGCGTTCTCGCTTGTGGCCTGGGCGCTCACGCTGGTGACGATCAAGCTGGCGCGCTGGGAGCGCCGTCGTCAATCAGCACGGCCC
>CABSNH010000161.1 GCA_902478985.1 uncultured Collinsella sp. | reverse complement strand
TACGTAGACAAAAAGGAGGTTATGTGATGGTAAGTATTGTTCTTGCTAGCCACGGGGACTTGGCAGCTGGAATCAAGCAGACGGGCTCGATGGTCTTTGGCGATCAGCCGTCTGTGGCCGTGGTCTCGCTCGAGCCGAGCATGGGCCCCGACGACTTCCGTGCTAAGGTCGAGGAAGCAATCGCTTCCTTCGAGGACCAGGAGCAGGTGCTCTTCCTCGTTGATCTGTGGGGCGGCACGCCGTTCAACCAGATTAGCGGGCTCATCGAGGGCCATGATTCCTGGGCTATCGTCACCGGTGTCAACCTGCCTATGCTCATCGAGGCATATTCGCAGCGCTTTGATGCAAAGAACACTGCACATGCGATCGCAAAACATCTCGTGACTGAGGCTAAGGCTGGCGTGCGCGTCAAGCCCGAGTCTCTGGAGCCCGAGGAGAAGAAGCCGGCTACGGCCGCCGCTGCTCCTGCAGGCGCCATCCCTCCGGGAACGGTCATCGGCGACGGGCACATCAAGATTGCCCACGTCCGTATCGACACCCGTCTGCTGCATGGTCAGGTGGCCACCACGTGGACCAAGCAGATCAACCCCAACCGCATCATCGTGGTTTCCGACGGCGTTGCTCACGACGAGCTCCGCAAGACCATGATCGAGCAGGCTGCCCCTCCGGGAGTCCATGCCAACGTCGTGCCCATCAAGAAGATGGCCGAGGTCGTCAAGGACACGCGCTTTGGTGACACCAAGGCCATGCTGCTCTTTGAGAACCCGCAGGATCTGCTCAAGGCCATCGAGGCCGGCGTCGACATCAAGGAAGTCAACATCGGTTCCATGGCTCACTCCAAGGGCAAGGTCGTCGTCACCAACGCCGTCGCTATGGGCGATGACGACGTTAAGACCCTCGAGGCCCTCAAGGCCAAGGGCGTCAAGTTCGAGGTCCGCAAGGTTCCTTCGGATGCCTCCGAGGATCTCGACGCCATGTTGAAGAAAGCTAAGGCCGAACTGGCCGCTCAAGCATAGTAAAGGAGGGTCCGATACATGTCTGCAATCACTATTCTGCTTGTTGCGATTGTCGCGTTGCTTGCCGGTATGGAAGGCGTTCTGGATGAGTTCCAGTTCCATCAGCCGCTCGTGGCATGCACGCTTATCGGTCTCGTAACCGGTCACCTTCAGGAGGGCATCCTCCTGGGCGGTTCGCTCCAGATGATGGCCCTTGGCTGGGCTAACGTCGGCGCCGCCGTCGCGCCTGACGCCGCTCTGGCCTCGGTCGCTTCTTCGATCATCATGGTGCTCGCCCTCAACGGCGGCGCCACTGATTCGGCCAAGGCCGTTACCGCGGCCATCGCCGTCGCCGTCCCGCTGTCGGTCGCTGGTCTGTTCCTGACCATGATCTGCCGTACCATTGCTACCGCTATCGTTCACGCCATGGACGGTTGCGCCGAGAAGGGCGACTTCTCCGGCATCGAGCGCTGGCAGTACGCTGCCATCCTCATGCAGGGCCTTCGTATCGCCATCCCGGCAGTACTTCTGTGCGTTATCCCGGCCGAGGCTGTTACCAACGCGCTTAACGCTATGCCCGACTGGCTGTCCGGCGGCATGGCCGTCGGCGGCGGCATGGTCGCTTCCGTCGGTTACGCCATGGTCATCAACATGATGGCCACCAAGGAGACCTGGCCGTTCTTCATCCTCGGCTTTGTCCTTGCTGCCATCCCTCAGCTCACGCTGATCGCCCTTGGCCTCATCGGCATCTCCCTTGCCCTCATCTACCTTGGCCTTAAGGATCTGGCCAAGCAGGGTGGCGGCACGGGCGGTGGCTCCGGCGACCCGCTCGGCGACATTCTGAACGATTACGAGTAGGAGGGGAGTGATACATATGGCAGAGAACAAGATTCAGCTCACCAAGGCTGACCGTAAGAAGGTTTGCTTCCGTCATCAGTTCCTTCAGGGCTCGTGGAACTACGAGCGTATGCAGAACGGCGGCTGGTGCTTCGCAATGATCCCTGCGATCAAGAAGCTCTACACCAGCAAGGATGACCAGATTGCCGCGCTTAAGCGCCACCTGGAGTTCTATAACACCCACCCCTATGTTTCCGCCCCCGTCATTGGCGTTACCCTCGCCCTCGAGGAGGAGCGCGCCAACGGTGCTCCGATCGATGACGTCGCCATCCAGGGCGTCAAGGTCGGTATGATGGGCCCGCTCGCCGGCGTCGGTGACCCCGTCTTCTGGTTCACCCTTCGCCCGATTCTGGGCGCTCTGGGCGCTTCCCTGGCCATGTCCGGCAGCATCGTCGGTCCGTTGCTGTTCTTCTTCGCGTGGAACATCATCCGTTACGCTTTCCTGTGGTACACACAGGAGTTTGGCTACAAGGTCGGCTCCTCTATCGCCAAGGACCTCTCCGGCGGTCTGATGGGCAAGGTCACCGAGGGCGCTTCCATCCTGGGTATGTTCATCATCGGCGCCCTGGTCGAGCGCTGGGTGTCCATTTCCTTCACCCCGATCGTCTCCACGGTCAAGCAGTCTGCTGGCGCCTTTATCGACTGGGCTAGCCTGCCTTCCGGTTCCGAGGGTATCAAGGAAGCGCTGACGATGTACAACTCCGTCGGTGCTACCGCTCTTGATCAGATGAAGGTCACCACGCTCCAGGGTAACCTCGATCAGCTCATCCCCGGCCTTGCCGCCGTGTGCCTGACCCTGCTGGTCTGCAAGCTCCTCAAGAAGAAGGTCAGCCCGATCGTCATCATCCTGGCTCTCTTCGCCGTCGGCATCATCGGTCGCTTCTGCGGCTTCATGTAAGCACGCTTCGGCTTAAGACCGAGAGTTGCTAGGTAAGGGCTTTTGAGCCATTGAAACGGACCGCACCCGGTGGGTACACTGGATGCGGTCCGATTGTTTTTATTGGAGGGCGAGGCGCGTATGGCGCAATCTCAGAACAGCACGGTCGATCTGGCAACGCCGGCAACCTGCCTGATGGGGCTTACCAGCCACGGTAACGTGATGGTGGGCAATAAGGCGTTTGAGTACTATAACGAGCGCAATCCCGAGGATTATATTCAAATCCCGTGGGACGAGGTCGACTATATTGCCGCCGAGGTTTTGCGCGGCACCAAGAAGATTACGCGTTTTGCCATCTTCACCAAGGACAACGGTCACTTTACGTTTTCGACGCGCGACGACAAAGAGACGCTTCGCGCGGTCCGCAAGTACGTCGACGAGAATAAGCTCGTGCGTTCGCCCGACTTTATCGATGTGACGGCCAAGGGCGCCAAGAGCATCCCCTCCGTCATCAAAGGCCTCTTCCACAAAGGCAACTAGCTCCTCATAAGTTGCGGTGAAATAGTTTCTAAATACGGCTTTAGATGCTTCAGACAGGAACTATTCCACCGCAACTTCGAAGTCTAGTCATGCGACGTATGGCGATGCAGTAAATCTGCTATACTAGTACAACATGCCTCCGTAGCTCAGGGGATAGAGCACCGCTCTCCTAAAGCGGGTGTCGACGGTTCGAATCCGCCCGGGGGCACCAGG
>CABSNH010000160.1 GCA_902478985.1 uncultured Collinsella sp. | reverse complement strand
TACACCCTAGAGTTCGTCGGCAGCGTCAGATGTGTATAAGAGACAGGCTGTAGACAAAACCGGCCACGCAGTCGCCTGTGGACACATAGGCGGCAGCGGTGCCGACCTTATCGGCCAGGGCCACCTTGTCGGCGATCTCGGGAGCATACTCGCCGTCGTCACCCTCGGTGCCGGTGTAGAGGCCCACGGAGGCCAGGGCCTGGTTGGCATACTTGCCAGCGGGAACAGTCTTAGCGTCGCCAATGGCGATCTTGCCGTCCAGATTCGCGACGTCGGCGATGGCCTCGACCTTGGTGTCGGAGCCCTCGGCGCGAATGATCACGAGGTCGTTGACGAACATGTCCTCACGCGTATCGACGTCGACGAGCTCGGCGGTCTCAGCGTCATCCATGGTGCCCTTGGAAGCGGTAATGAGCACGTCGATGGCGGCACCGGCGCGCATCTGCTCGACAAGGTCGCCGGAGGCCTTAAACTGCGTGTCTGCAAACGTGGTGCCGGTCTGCTCTGTGTAGAGCTCCTGAACCTCGGGCAGAGCCTTCTCGAGCGAGTTGGCGGCAAAGACCTGCAGCTCGACAGCCTTCTTGGAAGATGCCTTAGCAGAACCGGCATCGGATCCGGCCGGCTCGGACGTCTTGCTGCCCGAGCAGCCGGCAAGACCAAGGCCGGCAGCGGCGACAGCAGAAAGCGAGACGAATCCGCGGCGAGAAACCATATCGAACATATTCAACCCTTTCGAAGGCTACGCCCGGGCGTCCCGCCGCGAGCTTTATTCTGTTAATAGATTATACTTTCACGCGAATAATGTTTATGATAAATATCCCTCGCCTGGTAATTTTCTTTTACCAATAACCACGAGACGGCCCGCACTGTCGCTGCATAAGAAAGGCGGAGTGACTCGCAAGGTCGCTCCGCCGCAGGTAGTGCGCTTATTTGGCGTGCCCGCCGCCCGCCGTCATTTGGGCCGCGTGCTCCAGCTGATCGCTCACGGCCTCCCAGCTTTCGCGGGCCGCTTTCGTGGATCCCGGAAAGTTGATGACAAGCGTATACCCACGCTGCATGCACACGGCGCGCGAGAGCATAGCGCGGCGCGTCTTGGTCATGGAGTACGCACGGATTGCCTCTGCAATACCCGGCACATCGCGGTCGCAGACGGCACGCGTCGCCTCGGGTGTCACGTCGCGCATCGAAAGCCCCGTGCCGCCACAGGTGAGCACGACATTGGCGTGGCACGCATCGGCGGCTTCCACAATGGCATCACCGATTTCGCTGACGTCGTCGCGCACGACCACATGCGAGGCGACCGTCCATCCCTGCGCCTCGATGAGCTCCTCGAGCGCGGCACCCGCCTCGTCCTGCGCAAAATCGCGCGTATCCGAGCACGTCACGATCGAAATCTTCAACTCCATAGCGTTCCCCCTATAGCACCGTTCCCTCAGGCAGGTCGACGCGCACGACGTCCACGACATCTCCCGCCTTGAGCTCGCACGGCCCTTCGTCAATACGCAGCAGGCAGTTGGCCCGCTGCATCGTGCCGAGCAGCGCCGAATTCTGCGTCTTGGCCTCGGTCACCAACAGCTCACCGGTCTCGGGGTCGCGCAAAACCGTGGCGCGATCGAAGAAGCGTCGGTCCTGGCGCTTCTTCACGCTATGCGTGAGCGTCGCCTGCTGCACGGGACGCATGCCTTCGGCAAATCCGCGCATCTTGCGAATCGCCGGGCGGGCGAGCATCTCAAAGCCCACATACGCCGCTGCGGGATTGCCCGAAAGCCCCAAATACGGCTTACCCCCAAGCAAGCCAAACGTGATGGCCTTGCCGGGACGCATCGAGATGCGGTCAAATAGCACCTCGCCCTCGCGCCGAACGAGCGCCGTCACGTAGTCGTAATCGCCCGCCGAGGCGCCACCGCTCGTAATGACAAAATCGCACTCCTGCACGGCACGATGTACCAGCTCGGCAATCACCTGCTCATCATCGGGCGCAATGCCGTAGAACACGGGCTCGGCGCCGGCATCGAGTGCCTCGGCCATCAACGCCGAGGAGTTGGAGTCACGAATCTGCCCGCGCGCCGGCAGCTCACTCGGCGCGACCAGTTCCGTCCCCAGCGAGATAATGCCCACGCGCGGGGCGGCATGCACCTTCACGCTCGCATACCCTGCGCTCGCCAGCAGGCCGGCGCCGGCCGGAGCCACAACCTCGCCAGCACGCATCACGACGTCGCCGGCATGGGCCTCCTCGGCGGCAGAGCGAACGTTCTCCCCCACCTTGGCAGGCGTCGAGAAGCTCACGTGTGAGCCCTCGTTGCCATCGCCGTCAAGCACCTCGACGATCTCGTATTTCACCACGGCATCCGCACCTTCGGGTACCGGCGCACCCGTCATGATGCGGACCGCCTCGCCCGGGGCGATTGCGCCCTCAAACACATGGCCCGCGGCCTCGTGTCCGATAACGTCGAGCGTCACCGGCGCCTCGCCAGACGCCTGCACCAAGTCCGCCGAGCGCACGGCGTATCCGTCCATAGCGCTGTTGGCAAACGGCGAGATGTCGATATCGGCCACCGCGTCCTCGGCCAAGGGAAGACCGGCGGCCTGCCACACGGGAATCTCGACGAGATCGGTCGGAGCAACGTGCGACAAAACAATCGACTGCGCGTCCTCCAGCGGAATGAGTTTCTCTGCCATATGCACCTCTTAATGCCACGGCGCACAACAGGGGCGCCGATTCTTTATGCTTGTCTCAGTATAATCCCCCGATGCACGACCGCGACTCGGCCTGCACCCGCAAATACACCTGTCGGTTGCAGGCCGCGAAACAGAATGGAAACCAACCCACCGGCTCGTCGCGTTTACCACGTTTTATAATGCTTGCGTTGCAACCTAAAAGAGGAACGTATGGCTCATAACGACAAACCCGAAAGCGCAAACGAAGCGCAGGATCATCCCCAGCCGCTCGACGATGGCGGTTTTTTCTCCCTGAACGACGTCATCATGGCAGGCAGGCATCAGCTCACCCGCTCCGAGCATCTCTTGGCTGTCGACACGCGCCGCAACGTCCGCAACCTATTCGCGAGCGCCAAGTTGCTCATACTTGTCGTCATCGTCTCTCTCGCCATGGGCGTTGCCGCTTGGGCGTTTTTGGCCTCGCTGAATATCGCGACCGATTATCGTGAGCACCATGCGTGGATTTACGCGCTGCTTCCCGTTGTGGGCGTTGCCACCACATGGGTGTACAAAAACCACGGTCTCGCCGCCAAGCGTGGCAACAACCTGGTCATTGACTCCGCCCTGGGCACACGCCTCATCCATATGCGCATGGCCGTCCTCACCTTCGTCTGCTCCACGCTCACGCACCTAACGGGCGGGTCGGCCGGTCGCGAGGGAGCCGCGGTGCAGATTGGCGGCACTATCGCCAGCAACATCTCGAGCCTCGCCCACCTCGAAAAGCATGACCACCACGACCTCATGCTCGCCGGCATCTCGTCGGCCTTTGGCGCCGTATTCGGTTCGCCCCTTGCCGGAGCTTTCTCTGTCTCTTATACACATCTCCGA
>CABSNH010000159.1 GCA_902478985.1 uncultured Collinsella sp. | reverse complement strand
CGCCGATCTTTGCTTTCATATTCGTTGAGCGGCTGCCCATAACTACGGGAATATCGAGTCCGCCCGCAAAGGCTACAAACGCGCGGCAGCCGGTGCGCAGCATGGTGAAGCGCAGCGTCTGGCCCGCATTGACGGGAATGGCGCGGTAGGTATCGATACGCTGACCGTCAAGCGTCGCGCCAAGGTCGCCGCCGGTGATTGCGATGATGTTGGGCGCATCAAAGCGGATATGGGGACCCATCATGGTACATTCGAGTACGGCCTCGCCCTCGTCGTTGCCGACGAGAATGTTGGCGATGGACGCGCTGCGCGGATCCATCACGCCGGAGACGGACACGCCGAACTGCTGGTAGCCGATGCGGCCGAGATCCTGCACGCTGGTGAGCATGCCAGGGTTGAGAATGGTGATGCTCATGCCTGCTCCGCCTCCTTTCTCGGGTAGGTGTGGACCGTATAGCCGCTGGAGGCCTCCAGCGCGGCGATACGGTCAAATTCCGCCTGATCGATGGCGTAGAACTTGATGTACTGGCCTGCCTTGGGCAGGATGGGAACGGCGCGGTCAGGGTCGTACATGCGCACGGGCGTGCGGCCGATAAGCTGCCAGCCGCCCGGGGAGTCGATGGGATATACGCCCGTCTGGCTGCCGGCGATGCCGACGCTGCCGGCGGGAATCCTGACACGAGGTTGGGCAAGGCGCGGCGCGGCAATTTCCTCGCTCATACCGCCAAGATAGGTGAAACCGGGGGTAAAGCCCAGCATATAGATGAGATATTCCGTGGAGGTGTGAATCCGGATGACCTCCTCAGGCGTTTTGTGATTGTGCTCGGCAACAAAGCCAAGGTCGGGGCCCATTTCCTCCCCGCCGTAGAGCACGGGGATCTCCAACACATCGCTTGGCGGAATCCGGATGTGGTCAAGCTGATTGAGCAGGCCCTTGAGTTTTTTGACAAGCGCACCGTAGGGGATGACCTCAGGGTCGTAGTGAACCATCAGCGAGCGGTAGGTCGGCACGAGCTCCACGATTCCGGGAAATTTGCTCTCGGTGAGCGCGATGCTGAACGCACGAATCTGCGCGTTGATGTGCTCACTGATCTCGTTGCCGAATTCCACGGTTACGGCTGAGTCACCGCTGAGCAGGAATCTGATGTCGGACATATCGTTCTCCTTTCAGGCGGAGCCGGCCTGTGGGACAGACCGGCTCGCGGAATGGTGCAGGTTCGTTACGCGAAGAGCTTGGCAAGGTTGGGCAGCGCCGTGACGGCAAGGTAGCCTGCGACACCGACCACGCACCAGCCAAGGATCTGCAGCCACACGGGGTGCTTGTACTCGCCGACAATGGACTTCTTGTGGCAGCCGAGCAGCATACAGCACAGGGAGATCGGCAGGATCAGACCGTTGAGAGCACCGGCCAGGATGACCATGCGCTTCGCGCCGCCGAGGATCGCCATAACGAGCGTGGAGAAAGCGATGAAACCGACGATGAACCACTTGTCGTTCTTGGCGATGAAGGGGTGAACGGTCTTGAGGAAGGAGACGGAGGTGTAGGCCGCGCCGATGACGGAGGTGATACCGGCGGAGAACAGCGCGAGACCGAAGAGACGGTAGCCGATGTCGCCGGCAGCAAGGCGGAAAGCCTCGGCTGCGGGGTTGGCAGCGCCAGTGACAGCCGCGACATTTTCAGCCACAACGACCGTACCGGCCGTGCAGACACCGAGCACGCACAGGAACAGCAGGATACGAACGCTGCCCGAGACACAGATGCCGGTCAGGACGGACTTGCGGAAGTGCTTGACTTCCTCCGGCTTGCCGCCCCACCCCGCATCGAGCAGCTTGTGTGCGCCGGAGAAGGTGATGTAACCGCCGCAGGAGCCGCCGAGCAGCGTGACCATGACGGGAATGAGTTCCTTGGGATTCTCAGGGGTAAAGATATGGACGACCGCATCGCCGACGGGGGGCTTGGCCATAAAAGCCACGACCAGCATGACGACGATAATGATGCCGCCGAGGATCTGGGCGACCTTGCCGACGATGTCGTTTGCCTTCTTGGAAAGGAAAATGCAGATGGCAAGCACGCCGCCGATGATGACGCCGGCCTTTTCGGGAATGCCGATCATGGCATTGAAGCCGAGTGACACGCCGCCGACATTGCCGATATTGAACGCAAGACCGCCAAGCACAACAAGCACGACAAGAAGATACCCGAGACCGGGAAGGACCTTATTGGCAATCTCCTGACCGCGCAGGCCGGAAACGCCGACGATGGACCATACATTGGTCTGCGCGATCATATCCATGATGATGACGCAGACGATGACGAAAGCGAAAGAAGAGAGATACTTTGCGGTGAATTGCGAGGTCTGGGTCAGAAAGCCGGGGCCGATGGCGGATGTCGCCATCAGAAAGGCCGCGCCAAGGCTGACGGACAGTGAGCGCTTCTGGGTGGTTTCGTTACTCATGATCATCCTCCTGAAATATTGCCGCAGTGCGGCAGATTTGGGGCGTTGGTCTTTGCGGAACGGAACAGCTGGAAACGAGGCTCTTTTTATACGATCTCGCGGATGGGGGCAATCTCCACGCCACGGGCGGTGAGCTGCGTGCGGATATTTTTGACGAATTCGACGGCCGAAGGGTTGTCACCGTGGACACAGATGGAGTGAGCCGCGATTTCGACCTCCTCGCCGGTGATGGCCGTGACCTTGCCCTCGGTGACCATGCGGACGGTGCGCGCGATGGCCTCGTCCTTATCGTGGATGACGGCGCCGGGCAGCTTGCGCGGCACAAGCGAGCCGTCGGCCTGATAGGCGCGGTCGGCAAAGACCTCGTTTGCGACGCGCAAGCCCAACTGCTTGCCTGCATCAATCATCTTGCTGTTGGCAAGGCCAAGCAGGATAATGCTCTCGTCTACCTCGGCAATCGCCTCGGCGATGGCAAGCGCCAGATCCATGTCTTTACCAGCCATGTTGTAGAGAGCGCCGTGGGGCTTGCAGTGCTGGAGCCTGATACCCTCTGCCGCAGCGAAGGCCATCAGCGCGCCGAGCTGATACTTGACATACGCCTTGACCTCCTTGGGCGAGACGACCATGTTCCTGCGGCCAAAGCCCATCAGATCGGGGAAGCCCGGGTGTGCGCCGACGGCGACGCCTGCCGCCTTGGCTGCGGCAACGGTCTTTTCCATCACCAGCGGATCTCCCGCGTGAAAGCCGCAGGCCACATTGACAGAGGAAACATGCGCGATGACCTCGTTGTCGAGCCCGATGGTATACGCGCCGAAGCTCTCGCCGAGGTCGCTGTTGAGATCTACCTTGTACATACTGAAATACCCTCCTTTTTATAGTTGGTCTACAGGGTTTTTCGAGCAAACGGCGTTCCAATTTGATCAATGGAAGCGCTCTTTCAAAAATGTCTGCTCTCCTCTCCCTTGATGATGTCATTTTACAGGATACCGCCGGAAAAAGCAAGAATAATAATACATGGTCTTAGTTGTCACAACAGCAGTATGATTCTGTCTTGCAAAATGCGATTTCGCAGGTCGGCAGTGGCAGTCTTCCTCCTTGATGACAGCAT
>CABSNH010000158.1 GCA_902478985.1 uncultured Collinsella sp. | reverse complement strand
AGCGCGCGTCGTCGCCCGAGCCCACGACTTCAATCGCTTCCACCGGAGCGGACCGCATAAACGTCACCCCGTTGGCCACGGCGTTTTCCAGCGCGGCGATAGCAACCTCAAACGGGTCGACAAACCCAGTCGAGGGACACCACAACGCGCACGTTGCATCGGCACTGGCGCGCGGCTCTAACTCGTGGATGCGGTCGGGTCCGACGATTGACAGCTCGGGCACACCGTTGGTAAGGCCATTGCTCCGCAGCTGCTCCAGATGCGCGCGGTCCTCGTCGTTGAAGCCCAACACCATCGAACCGGTGCGGTGGAACAAAAATCCGAGCTCCTGGGCCCAGGCGCCATACAGCTCGCAACCACGGGCGTTGACCTGCGCCTTTACCGTGCCCGGTGCCGGATCGTAGCCGGCATGCACCAGGCCACCGTTGGCCTTCGATGCGCCCAGGGCGATGTCGTTGGCCGCCTCGACCACGCAAATTGACAGGTCATAGCGTACGAGCTGCCGCGCGATGGCGCATCCGGTGATGCCCGCGCCCACAATTGCGATATCAAACGTTTCTGTCACAGTGCCTCCCAGACGAGTTGACAGGCCGTCAATACGACTATCCTACGGTCCGCACACCCCCAGTGCGGCGGCAATGCGGCGAACAGCCTCGCAACACCCGCCAACGGCAGGCGAGGGGAGACCCAGCAATGTCGACAACCTCGTCTGCCGGCTACCACGTTGAAGTTTTATCTCGATCTGTAACAGTAAGCTGAGGATTTGGCTTCCAGTTGTTACAGATTGAGATTGAAGTCGGGGAGAGATTCTTCTGTCTCGATCTGTAACAGTAAGAGGGGAAATTTGGTCCCAGTTGTTACAGATCGAGACGTTTGCCAGGCGGCCCCTCCGTTTGTCTCGTTCTGTAACATCTAGACCCGAATTCCGCTCCCACCTGTTACAGATTGAGATGTTTGTGTCCGCGTCAGCCCCGCCTCTAGCCGTGGTCCCATATAAACAAACCCCGTGGTAAACTTGACCGGACTGTTAATATTCCGAAAGGTACACCCCAATGTCCAAGTACATCTCCGAGCTCATGTCGCCGCAGCTTATGGGCGTCGTCTATGCCTTCGTTGGCTTTATCATCGCCCTGTATGTGCTGTCGGTCGTCTATGTGTTCATCGACGCTCGCCGCCGCGGTGCCAGCGCCTACGTGGCATGGGGCATCATCGCCCTCATCCCGTTTGTGGGCCTCATTGCCTACCTGGTCCTGCGCCCGCACTCCTACGCGTCCGACCGCGAGGAGCAGGAGCTGGACATGGCCCTGCGCGAGCGCCAGCTTGCCCAGTACGGCACCTGCCCGCAGTGCGGCGCGCCCATCGAGAAGGACTTCGTCGTCTGCCCGGTGTGCGATACCCAGGTTCGCAACGTGTGCCCCAGCTGCCATCGCCCGCTCGATGCGCACTGGAAGGTCTGCCCCTACTGCCGAACTCGCATCCAGTAACGCATCCATCGCCGGGCCGGTCGCAAGCCACGGGCGCCGCGCGCCCCACAGCCCCGCCCCCACACGATGAAGCATGCGTAGAAAATCGCCCGCCGTGCCATTAAGGTGCGGCGGGCGCTTGTATACCAAGGCAACCTGCCTATAATGATGCAAGTCAAAAACGCCGAGCGCATCGCACGCACTTGCATCAGGCATCCGAGAGGAGAAAACATACCCATGAAGGCACTCTACAATGACGGTTCGGTGGCCGAGCTCCCGCAGGACGAGGTCACGCACGTCATCCGCCACTCCGCCGCGCACATCATGGCGCAGGCCATCAAGCGCCTGTACCCCCAGGCCGACTTTGCCTACGGTCCCGCGACCGACAACGGTTTTTACTACGACGTCGACCTGCCCGAGGGCGTCAAGATCAGCGAGGACGACTTCCCCGCGATCGAGGCCGAGATGAAGAAGATCGTCAAGGAGAACCTCAAGTTCTCCGTGTACGAGAAGCCCCGCGCCGAGGCCATCGCCCTTATGGAGGAGCGCGGCGAGAAGTACAAGGTCGAGCACATCGGCGACCTGGACGACGACGCCCGCATCACCTTCTACCAGCAGGGCGACTACATCGACATGTGCGTCGGTCCCCACATCTGCTACACCAAGGCCCTCAAGGCCTTTAAGCTCACCGGCGTCTCGGGCGCCTACTGGAAGGGCGACAAGGACAACAAGATGCTCACCCGCATCAACGGCGTCGCCTTTGCCACCAAGGAAGAGCTCGACGAGCACATGCACATGCTGGAGGAGGCCAAGAAGCGCGACCACCGCAAGATCGGCCGCGAGATGGACCTCTTTATGATGCGCGACGAGGCCCCCGGCTTCCCGTTCTTCCTGCCCAACGGCATGATCCTTAAGAACACGCTGCTGGACTACTGGCGCGAGATTCACCACAAGGCCGGCTACGTGGAGATCTCCACGCCGCTCATCATGAACAAGCAGCTGTGGAAGACCTCGGGCCACTGGGACCACTACAAGGACAACATGTACTCCACCGTCATCGACGACGAAGAGTACTGCATTAAGCCCATGAACTGCCCGGGCGGCGTGCTGGTGTACGCCTCCAAGCCGCACTCCTATCGCGAGCTGCCCATCCGCGCCGGCGAGATTGGCCTGGTGCACCGCCACGAGCTGCGCGGCGCCCTGCACGGCCTGTTCCGCGTGCGCTGCTTTAACCAGGACGACGCCCACCTGTTTGTGCGTCCCGACCAGCTGACCGACGAGATCGTGGGCGTGGTCAACCTCATCGACTCCGTGTACCAGAAGTTTGGCTTTAAGTACCACGTTGAGCTTTCCACCCGCCCCGAGGACTCCATGGGCTCCGACGAGGACTGGGCTCGCGCTGAGGAGGGCCTGCGCACCGCTCTGGAGAAGCTGGGGATGGACTACGAGGTCAACGAGGGCGATGGCGCCTTCTACGGCCCCAAGATCGACTTCCACCTGGAGGACTCGCTCGGCCGTACCTGGCAGTGCGGTACCGTGCAGCTCGACTTCCAGATGCCGCTCAACTTTGACCTGGAGTACGTGGACGCCGACGGCACCAAGAAGCGCCCCATCATGCTGCATCGCGTGTGCTTTGGCTCCATCGAGCGCTTCATCGGTATTCTGATTGAGCACTTTGCGGGCAAGTTCCCCACCTGGCTGGCTCCCGTGCAGGTCAAGGCACTTCCCGTCTCCGAGAAGAGCCGCGACTACGCCCACGAGGTGTGCGCCAAGCTGGAGGAGGCCGGCATTCGCGTGGTCTGCGACGACCGCGACGAGAAGATCGGCTACAAGATCCGCGAGGCCCGCAGCATCGACCGCGTGCCCTACATGCTCATTCTGGGCGAGAAGGAGGTCGAGGCCGGCAACATCTCCGTCCGCGATCGCTCCAACGAGACCGTTCAGATGAGCGTTGATGAGTTTGTGGCCAAGGTACTCGAGGAGATCAAGACTCGCGCCTAGCACAAACTATACAAGAATTAATAAAGGCGATCGTCCTCGCGGGCGGTCGCCTTTTTTGTTTTCAAGACTTTAGTCTGCTGGCCGCGCAGCGGCCAGCTTTGAACCACCCGCTA
>CABSNH010000157.1 GCA_902478985.1 uncultured Collinsella sp. | reverse complement strand
CGTCGGCAGCGTCAGATGTGTATAAGAGACAGCGCCCAGACGGTGCGGTACCCCCAGCACCCCGAGCCCTCGCGGAAGATGCGCACCACGCGGTCGCGTATGTCGGCGTCGCGGTCGCGCGGCGCGGCGACGCGGGGCCTCCAGTACTCATAGGAGCTCTTCGATATCCTCAAGAAACCTGTGATCGAGCGGAGGGGCAGGGCGGTCGCCCGCCTCAATCTCTCGCCGAGCTCGCACTTGCTCCTGTTCGAGATCGAAGCCGGGTCCCACCCTTCCGCTTTTAGGTCGGCCAACACCGCCCTGAGCAGCAGGTTCTCTATCTGGTCCTCGTTGAGCCCGGCGAGCGGGCCGGTCGCGGGCGGGGCGTAGATCGACTTGTCGGGGCCCAAGCTGGCCTCCTTCCGTGGCGGTTTCCTCGCCACGATTCTACAGCCCCCGCCGGTGTAGCTGCGCGGGAGGTGCCCCGTCGCCCACTTCTTGGCCGCGCTCACCGTGACCCCCGCGAACTCCGCGGCGGCGGTGGGCCCCATGCCGTCCTCCGTCGCCAGGAGGAAGAGCTCGACCTTCTCCCTGCTGTACATGCGAACCTCCAGTCCGGACCGCTTCACGGTCCAACTTTCTGTCCGCACCCCCATTTGGGGTTGAATCGTTTAAACAGTCCCTATTTCACCGCAACTTATGAAAGGGGTAGAAAAAGGCGGAGGCCCTGGAGAGGGTCTCCGCCTTTGTTACAAAGGGCGATGTTATTCGCGAGCTGGGGGATTAGACCAGGCGGGCGTTGATCGTCTTGGCGATCTCGGCGTCGTCGGAGGAACCCTTGACGGTGGCACGGAAGTCCTCGTCCATGAGCGCCTCGGCGACCTTGGACAGGATCTTGAGGTGCGTGGTGCCAGCCTGGGCACCGGGGATGAGCAGGGCAATAGCCACGTTGACGGGAGCGCCGTCCATGGTGTCCCAACCGGTCACGCCAGAGTCGTCCTTGACGACGATGACGGCGGCATCGGTAATGGCATCGGACTTGGCATGCGGAATAGCGAAGCCCTCCATCATGCCCGTGGTGCCCTCGGCCTCGCGGGCCAGGAAGGCGTTCATCACGGCATCGGCGTCGTCAGCGAGACCGGCCTTGACGGCCTGGTTGGAGACGAAGCTCAGGGCCTCGTCACGAGAAGCGAAGTCCTCGGCGACAAAGACGTTCTCGACCTTCACGAAGTCGGCAGCCTCGGCCTTGGGGGCCTCGACGGCAGCAGCCTTGGGGGCCTCGACCGGCTGAGCAGCAGCGGCGGGAGCGGCCTTCTGGTTCTTCTCGAAGTCATACTTCTTGAAGGCCACGAACAGGATGCCACCGACCACGGCGCCGATGAGGATCGCGAGGACCCACAGCGGACCGTTCTCGACAACGGGCAGGACCAGGAAGCCACCGTGGGGCGCCGGATCGTGAACGTTGAACATAATGGTCAGGATCGAAGCGATGGAGGAACCGAGCATCATGATGGGCATGACGGGCCAGATGTTCTTGGTCATGAACGGAATGGCGCCCTCGGTGATGTGGGTGCAACCAAGGATGAGGTTGACGACACCGGCGTCGTGATCCTCCTGGCTGAAGTACTTCTTGCCGACAACGACGGCGAAGGTGGTGATCAGCGGCGGAACGATGCAAGCGGCGGAGACGGCAGCCATGAAGTTGGTGCCGAAGTTGTAAGTGTCGGTGCCGACACCGGCGGCCAGGGCCTCGGTGAGCATAGCGGTACCGGTAACGTAAGCAGCCTTGTTGACCGGGCCACCCATGTCAAAGGCGCACATGCAGCCGATGGCAAGACCCAGGACAACGGCGCCAGAGGCGGACAGGCCCTTGAGGAAGTCCATCATGGCGGTGTTGATGGCAGCCATGGGGCCGGAGATGCCGAGCATGACCAGGCCGACGATAGCCGTCGAGAACAGCGGGTACAGGAAGATAGCCTTGAGGCCGTCCAGGTTCTTGGGCAGACCGGCAAAGACCTTCTCGAGCAGCAGGATGACATAACCAGCGAGGAAGCCGCCGACGATGCCGCCCAGGAAGCCAAAGCCCACACCTGCGCCACCGGCGTCGATCATGCCGGTATCGGCGTTAACAGGCAAGCCCTGGATGGCGATCATACCGGCGACGAAACCGGGGACGAGCGCCGGACGCTTGCCGATAGACTCGGCGATGTAGGCGGAAAGCACCGGAACCATGAGGTTCATGGCGATGCCGCCGATGATCTTGAGCATAGCGGCAAAGGTGTTGTAGTCGGCAGCCGTCGAATCGAAGGACGTAATGCCCCACAGGAACGAGACGGCGGTCAGAACACCACCGGCGACGACGAAGACCAGCATGTGGCTGACGCCATTCATGAGGTGCTTGTAGATGACGTGGCCGATGGACTCCTTCTCCTCAACCTCGTCCTCGACATCGGCGGCAGCGGCAACTGCATCGTCGCCCTTGGCGGCGAGCGCGCGGTCGATCAGCTTACCGGCGGCCTCGACAGACAGGGCCTTGGAAACACCAACGGAAACCATGGGCTTACCGGCGAAACGCTCAGCCTGGACATCCTTATCGGCTGCGACGACGACGGCCTTGGCGCCAGCGATCTCGCTCTTGGTGAGCTCGTTCTCGACACCGACCTGGCCATGAGTCTCGACCTTAATGGTCAGACCTCGCTCGGCAGCTGCCTTCTCCAGCGCCTCCTTCGCCATGAAGGTGTGCGCAATGCCGGTCGGGCAACCGGTGGCGGCGATGATGTCAAACTTAGCCATGTGTCCCTCCTTTTTAAGTTTTGCGCCCGCAGGCGCTCCCCTACACGCGCTTCAATGCGCGTTTTTCCACACTTGAAAGATACCAACCTACCGTCCGCATGAGAAGAGACAAGGTGCAATTCTCCGGTGAAAGGTTCTTTCATAACCGTAAACGGTAAGTGAAAGTTTACCATCAACACTTGAAACGGCAAGGTGTATCTTGTAATTGAAAATGCCCGTATACTATGGCATTGAAAAACGAGTCCGATTTTCAATGCCAACCAGGAGCCATCCATGACCGATAGCAGCAAGAGCGCGCTCTCCCTTATTAGCACGCACAAAGGGTACAGCGATTCCGAGCAGCGCATTGTCGACTATATATTGGAGCACCAGTCCGAGGCGCCGCGCCTGACGGCCGCCCAGCTCTCACGAGCCGCTGCCACGTCCGAGGCGACAGTTTCGCGCTTCTGCCGCAAGCTGGGCTTTGGCAGCTTCCGCAGCTTTCAGTTTTCGTTGGCTCGCGACTTGGAGAGTCAGCGCAACGAGGGCCTGACCGACGAGGTCTCGCTCGACAACATGGAGCAGAGCCTAAAGAATATCCTCGCCGCCAAGGTGAGTGAGCTTAATGCGACCATCGACGGCATTGATCACGACACGTTGGCCGCAGTTGTGCACGCACTTAAGAATGCCGGCGTTATTGAGTTCGCCGCCGTGGGCAATACGAACGCGGTCGCGCTCGATGCGACATTTAAGTTTTCGCAGCTGGGCCTTCGCTGCATGGCAAGCACCATCAGCGAGACCTCGATTGGTTTTGCGCTTACGTTGCGGCCCGGCGACGTTATCGTACTG
>CABSNH010000156.1 GCA_902478985.1 uncultured Collinsella sp. | reverse complement strand
GGGAAATGAAAGGCAAGCTGCATGACCCTTCTCGAACTGTTCCAGCTGCTCAAAAAGCACCTCAAGCTGGTCATCACCCTTCCGGTGGTCTGCGCGATCGCCATGGGCATCGTGTCCTTCGTTGCGATGGACAACACCTACACCGCGACGACGAGCATGTACATTCTCGCCAAGACCGACGATAGCGGTCAGATGAGCTACAACGATCTCTCGGCGAGCCAGATGCTTTCCAACGATATCGCCACGCTGCTGGATAGCGATAGCGTTAAGAGCGGTGCTGCCAATGAGTTGGGCCTTGCTGACCTGGATGACTACAAGGTGTCTGTTTCCTCCGAGACCACCACGCGTGTCATTACGCTTTCGGTTACCGGCACCGATGCCAAGGAGACGGCTAAGGTCGCAAAGGCCATGGCCAGCTCGGTGAGTACGGTCGCTCAGAACGTCGGCGCTGCCCAGAGCATCAACGTTATCGACGAGGCTAAGACTCCCGAAGTCCCCAGCGGCCCCAAGCGCACGCTGTACGTTGCTGTCGCGTTCCTCGCCGGTATCTTTATCGCAGTCGCCTATGTCGTTTTGGCAGACATGCTCAATACCCGCATCCGCGGTGCCGAAGAGGCAGAAGAGCTCCTGGGCATTCCCGTTGTTGGCCGAATTCCGGCTATGAAAGGTGGTAAATAGGCATGGCTAAGGCAAAGAACACCGATAAGCTCGTTGTACAGAATGCCGCCAAGACCCTTCTGGCCAACATCCGCTTTGCGAGCGTGGACGACCCCATTCGCACCATCACCGTTACCTCCTCGATTCCCAACGAGGGCAAGTCTACGGTTTCCATTAACCTTGCCCAGGCTATCGCCACGAGCGGCAAGTCCGTGCTCCTGGTCGAGGCCGATATGCGCCGCAGGTCTCTTTCCGATATGCTCGGCGTTCGTTCGCGCGGCGGACTCTATGCGGTCCTTTCCGAGCAGATCTCCATTGACCAGGCAATTGTCGAGACGGGTCAGAAGAACTTCTACTTCCTCGATGCCGAGCCGCATATTCCCAATCCTGCCGACATCATCGTCTCTCACCGCTTTGCCAAGCTGGTAAAGGCACTGTCTGCCAAGTTCCAGTACGTCATCTTCGACGCTCCCCCGGTCGGCACCTTCATCGATGCTGCCGAGATCGCAAGTCTGACCGACGGCACGCTGTTCGTGGTGCGCGAGGACTTCACCAAGCGCGAGGAGGCACTCAACGCTATCGGCCAGCTTAAGAAGTCCGAAAAGGTCAAGCTCATCGGTACCGTTATGAACTACTGCGAGACCGAGACCAGCGAGTACTACTACTCCTACTACACCAAGGACGGTAAGAAGGTGAAGAAGGGCTCCGACGATCAGGGGACTTCCAAAAAGGGCATCTTCACCAACCGAGCAAACGTTTAGTTGATTAAGGCTGACCTATGCGTGACATTCATTGCCATATCTTGCCGGGTGTAGACGACGGCGCCGCCGATCTCGATGAGAGCTTGGCGATGCTCGAGGCTGCCAAGCGGGCCGGTGTAACCAGAATCGTTTGCACTCCTCACTGCCGTGATCCCTATTTTGATTACGACAAGATGTGGGATGCCTTTGAACTGCTGCGTGATAACGCTGACGGTTTTCCGCTCCAGATGGGCTTCGAGGTCAACCATCGAAAGCTCGTTGAGCTTGGTATCGATGCCGCGGAGCACTTGCATTTCGATGGGACCAACGAGTTTCTGCTCGAGCTTTCGACGCATGCCGATGCGTATGCGTTTAGAGAGTACGAGAACACGATTTACGATTTGCAGTGCCGTGGCTACCAGGTGATCATCGCTCATCCTGAGCGCTATCGTGCGGTTCAAAAGGATGTAAGCGTGGCGGAGCGCCTGGTCGATATGGGCTGCAAGCTGCAGGCTTCGGCGGACTTTATTGCCGGCGGTCGCTTTGGTCGCGAAAAAAAGCCGGCACAGCGCCTGTTCGATCAGAACCTGTACAGCTTCATCGCGAGCGATGCCCATAACGTGGGTCATTACGACTGCCTGGCGAAGGCTCGCGCGAAGTTTAGCGTGCGCGGAGCTCATTTTCGCTAAAATCTGTCCCTAACGTTCGCGTTGAATGAAAGAGCAGCTATGGATATCCAACTTAAGACGGGATGCTTTGATGACGCGGCGTTGGTGCGCCGCGTCGTTTTTATGGACGAGCAGGGCTACGAGAATGAGTTCGACGCTATCGACGAGGATCCGAACTGCATTCATGTGACGCTCTATGTAGACGGCGAGCTTGCCGGTTGCTCGCGCGTGTTTCCCGAAGAGCTTGAGCGCGTGGCTGACGCAGAGGCCCCGGTGTTGCCGGCATGCGACATGGACGAAGACGTTGCGGCGGGGGAGACCTACATTATGGGGCGCGTCGCCGTGCTGCCGAGCATGCGCCGTCGCGGTTTGGCGAGCAAGATTGTCGAGGCCAGTGATGCCGCCGCGCGTGATGCCGGCGCCAAGCTTATTAAGCTGCATGCGCAGGAATACGTGCTGCCGCTCTATGTAAAGGCGGGCTACACGCAAATTGCCCCGGTAGATTACGAAGACGAGGGCCAGCCCCATGTCTGGATGGCCAAGCGCGTAGATGGCAGATAGGGACGTTCCTTTTCTGCCGGCAGCTGGGGACACTCCTTGGCAATTGACGCATTGGAGCGCTCGGACATACAGTTTTTCGATTCCGTATGTATATATGCGCGTTAATGGGTTATAAAATCTAAGTCTGAACATAGCAGGTCTGCGATGCGGCTCGGGCGACCGGGCCGTTTTTGCGGACAGGGGTAGCGCGAAAGGACTGCACATGCGTCAATTTAAGACCGAGAGCAAAAAACTGCTCGACCTCATGATCAACTCCATCTACACCAATAAGGAAATCTTCCTGCGCGAGCTTATCTCTAACGCGAGCGACGCCGTCGACAAGCTCAACTTTAAGAGTCTGCAGGACCCGAGCGTCAAGATCGACCAGGGCGACCTGGCCATTCGCGTCTCCTTTGATAAAGACGCCCGCACCATTACCATCTCGGATAACGGCATTGGCATGACCGCCGAGGAGCTCGAGCGCAACCTGGGCACTATCGCTCATTCCGGCTCCGAGGAGTTTAAGACCGAGAACGCCGAGCAGCAGGGTTCGGATGTCGACATCATCGGCCAGTTTGGCGTGGGCTTCTACTCGGCTTTTATGGTCGCCAGCCATGTGAAGGTCGTCAGCCGCGCCTACGGCGAGGATGTCGCCCATGTGTGGGAATCCGACGGTCTTGAGGGCTACACCATCGAGGACGGTGAGCGCGCCGAGCACGGTACCGATGTCATCCTGACGCTGCGCGAGAACGAGAAGCTCGACGCCGACGGCGAGGCCGAGACCTACGATCGCTTCCTGACCGAGTGGGGTCTCAAGAGCCTGATTCAGCAGTACAGCAACTATGTGCGCTACCCGATTCAGATGATGGTGTCCAAGAGCCGCCAGAAACCCAAGCCCGAGGACGCCGGCGACGATTACAAGCCCGAGTACGAGGACTACCAGGAGCTTGAGACCGTCAACTCCATGACGCCGATCTGGAAAAAGCGCAGCTCCGATGTCGAGCAGAAGG
>CABSNH010000155.1 GCA_902478985.1 uncultured Collinsella sp. | reverse complement strand
GACTGCTCCACGCCCGATGGCATGTTTTCGAGCGGTTCGTTCGAGATGCACCAGGCGGGCTTTAAAAAGGACAGTCCTATCAAGCGCATCGTGATGCGCGGCATGCGTGCACGTGGCGGGTATCACGAGGAGCAGTATTTCGACCAGTCGATCGGTGACATCCTGCGCCACGATGTGTGCAAGATCAACTGTCGCGTGACCTCGCCCGAGCTGGAGCGTGACCTTAAGGCATATTTGGCCGAGCGATCGGACCGCGTGGTCAACGCACCGTTCGATCCGGTGATGTTCGAGATCACGGACGTGGCGTGCAACAAGGGCGAGAGCGTGGCCTGGCTGGCGGGCTACTACGGTATTGCCGAGGACGAGGTCGCGGTTTACGGCGACGGCGGCAACGACATTGCCATGCTCAAGCGTTTCCGCCACAGCTACGCGACCAAAAACGCAAGCGATGCAGCCAAGGCCGCCGCGAGCGCGACCATCGGCAGCTGCATGGTCCACACCGTCCCCAAACACATGCTCGCCACCATGCGCAAGCAAAACTCCCGCACCGTCATCGAATGATGTGACAAAAGGACTGTCCTTTTGTCACGAGGGCCCTGCACCCTTGGCATGCGAACATATATTCGTATATATAACTAAGTTTTGATAGAATCGGTATCGTTGGCGGCAGTTCCATGTGCCGGGCAACGCCCTCCATCTGATGGGAGGTGATGCCCATGACCGATTTGATTGATTTCGTGAGACTTCTGACCGCTTTGGTCTCGTTCTTCACGGCGCTTGCCGGCCTTTCCGAGGCACTCAAGCAGCGTTCGAAGCGCAACAGAAGGGGTCGCCGCCGCTAAGGCGTTGACCCCCTAATGCAAACAACGGCGCTGCCCAGCTTTGCAGAACTTGGGCTGCCGTCGACATTATTCTACCCACGAATGACATTTTGGACAATCGGTAATGCCGCTCCAAAAGCCAGGGGGTTGTGACAAAGGGACTGTTCCTCTGTCGCATTCCCGGGTTCTCGACTAGCCAGTGCTCGTAGGCGCGTTGCATGATCTCGGCTTTGTCGGCTTTTTTGCGGCAGCCCTTCTGCTCCTCGATGGCCAGCTCATAGGCATCGCTTTGCTCAAAAGCGCTGGTATCCCAAGCACCGTGTTCAATGCGCGACCATACGGCATCGATGAGCTGTTCGAGCTCGGCAATGTCGTCGGCGTTGGCGGTTGTCGCGAACGGCGGGCGGAGCTCGCCCGTTGTCTTGTCGGGTTCTACATAGTAGTCGCCCATGGAAGTGACGGTGTAGCCATAAAACTCGGGTGACGCTTCGACCAGCAGTTTGTAAAACTTGAGCTGACGATGGTAGCCTGCAGGGACTTCTTTACCAAAGCCAGTCTTGTAGTCGACAATCTGCACCGTTTTAGCCGCATCGTCAACGAGGAGCAGGTCGAGAAAACCAAAGAGCGGAGTTCCTTCGGTGGTCAGGCACTGCATGCTCGCTTCCGTGATGCAACGGTAGCCGCGCACGTGCTCGACAAGCCAGGGGACGAATGCACGACAAATGCGTTCGAAGCGCTCCGAATAGCGATGGACGTCCTCGGGGGCAAAATCGAGCCACGAAATCTGCTGGCGATACTCGGCCTCAATTGTCTCAATCGCCGCCTCGCCATCGGCTGCCATTCTATTAACGATCTCCTCGAACATCGCGTGAACGATGGTGCCGAATTCGGTTTGGATTGTGGGCGCCGTGGGCAGGCGCACAATCTGCCTCTCAGGGAAGTGCAGACTATTTGCGCATCCAGGCTCGTATGTCACAAAGTTGTTGAGTGCTGTGGCAGAAAGAAACTTCACGTCGGTATGAGGCTCCAGAAGCGTGCGGAGCTCGGGCGTATCGAGCACGTAGTTGTCGCGCCACTCGGTTTCGATTGCAACGCTGAGCTGGTCTGCTTCAGCAGAAACCTCGCAAGAGTCGATAAGCCCCGTGAGCTCCTGCAGTGCCGACCCGCCGGCACGGTATAGCTCGAGGTGTCGTTTAGCGCGCGTGATGGCGACAAATAGCAGGCGGCGCGCGTCGTCATCATCCTTTTCATCGCGAATAAGCAGGTTGGACGGGTACAAGCTCATGCCGCCAGCGCCTTTGTGCCAAGTGGAGTCGTCGGCATCGAGCAGGTAGACGCAGTCGAATTCCAGGCCCTTAGAGCTATGGGCGCTGGTGAGGCGAACAGCTCCCGGCGTGCCGAGGTCGATGGATGCGTCGATGCTCACGCCAAACTTTTGAGCGGCGTCGAGTTTGTCGACAATATCGGGCAGGCGAAGCGTGCGTCCCATGCGGCGCGCGTCTCCCATCTCCCCCTCAGCAAAGGCAAGCAAGGCGCGGATGCCGGCATTGAATTCGGCGGCGCCCAGCGGATCTTGATCTTTGCGATTCCGGTAATAGTCAAGGCTGCGTTCGACAATCTTAAAGAGCAGCGCTCTGACCGGGGAGGCGCCGGCTTCGGCCGCCCACTGCATAAGGTCGTCGTGCAGCTCTTTAACGCGGGCGCTATTGCTCTCGCGCATGGCGGCCATCCAGTCGCCGCGATGCTCGCGCTTGGCGCTGAGCGCAAACGTCACGGACGACGGATGGTCGCCGCCCAGCTCGGCGGCACAGACAATCTGCGGAAGATAGCTGCTGGCGAGCTCCTGCTGCCCGCGAGCAAGCGCGGTAACGCAGCGCAACAGTGCCAACGTCGTCTGCATGCGCTCGGAGGCAAAGAGATTTTGTCGTTCGCGATAGGAAAACGGCACGTTCTCCTTAACGAGGAAGGGAATCAGCGAGCGCAATGCGGCGTGTTTGGCAGAGATGACTGCAATTCCTTCATTGGAATCTTCGCAGTCATCGAGGTAGCCAGCATCAATCCTCCGCCTAATGCTCGCGGCAACGGCGGCGTATTCCTCGGCTTTGCCGGTGTAGACGTTCTCGCTAAAGCTGACCTGATCGCCTTGAGGCTTAAAGGCTTCGATTGACTTATTCGAGCTGGCGTCGAGGCGATATTCAATTTGCCGTGCGATAGCTTGACCAAGCTCAACGATGGCGGGCGTGGAGCGATAGTTGGTCTTGAGCACGATGCTCCGGGGCGAGAACTCGGCTGCAAACTGGTTGGCACATTCGATCGTGGCGCCCTGAAACCGCATGATGGCCTGATCGTCATCGCCGACGGCCATGATATTGGGTGCATCAACGCCGTCGCAGAGCAGCTCGATGATGCGCATCTGGGCACCGTTGGTGTCCTGGAACTCGTCAACCTGGATATAGGTATAGGTATCCTGGAGCACTTGACGTAGCGCGTCGTTGTGCTCGACGGCGTTAACAAAGTCGCCGATCATGTCGTCGTAATCGTAGAGATGGTGCTGGTCGATCTCGCTCTGGTAGCGACGCGTGACGTCGCAAGCGGTCTTGAGTCGCTCGCTCTGCTCCGCAATCTTAAACGTGCGCCCCTGAGAGTTGCTGCCTCCAAAGTAGGCATCGCGCACCTTGGTGTATCCCGAGGATTTGCCCTTCTCATCGATGAGCTCGGTGCGGCGAACGGTGTCGCGCAACTCAAGAATGTACGGTACATACGTGCCAGCAGGACAGTCGATAGGGCGGGTGAGCGATGTAGGCGC
>CABSNH010000154.1 GCA_902478985.1 uncultured Collinsella sp. | reverse complement strand
ACGAGCGGGGGCTCCTATCTTTTTAGTGCCCTCGGATTGGGTCATAGTGTCTGTCGATACCAAAACATCGGCGTTGTCGAAGTAGTCATTGGGGACGTTCTTAAACGACTACATAGCATGAGAGTGGATAATCTCCCGGTTTGAGCCTGCATTCAAGCTCAAAGTGGGAGATTATCCACTCTCGTTTCGTTCGTTGCTTTCGATGTTTACATTAGTAGGAACAGTTCGTGGAGGCGGGTGTCTTCATCGAGTTCGGGGTGGAAGGTTACGCCGAACTGGTTGCCCTGGCGGGCGGCGACGATACGGCCATCGACTTCGGCCAGGGCCTTGGCATTGCCGTGCGCCTCGACGATGCGGGGTGCACGGATAAATGTTAATGGCACTTCACCGTCGATGCCGGCTACCTGCCCCTTGGTTCGAAAGCTGCCGAGCTGCCTGCCGTAGGCATTTCGCTCGACAAGTACATCCATGGTTGCCAAACGCGGCGTCCCCTTATCGTCGTGGGCGGCAAGGTCGCGCGCCAGCAGAATCAAGCCGGCGCAAGTTCCCAATACAGGCATGCCTTCAACAATGCGGGTGCGAAGCCCCTCGAGCATACCGAGTTCGGCAAGTAGCTTGCCCTGAACGGTGGACTCGCCGCCGGGGAGGACCAGGCGATCAAAGTTCTGCCGCAAATCGGCCGCCTGCCTCAGCTCAATACAGTGCGCGCCAAGCTCGGATAGCCTTGCCTCGTGCTCGGCAAAAGCGCCTTGGACCGCCAGCACGGCGACCGTTTGGTCTGCATAATCGCTCATGTGCGATCCTTTCTGCTGGACTAGCGTCCGCGCTCCTCCATGATAATCTCGATCTCGTTGGCGTTGATGCCCACCATGGCCTCGCCCAGGTCCTCAGAAAGCTCGGCAATGAGCTTGGCATCAGTGAAGTTTGCCACAGCCTTGACGATGGCGGCGGCGCGCTTGGCGGGATCGCCACTCTTAAAGATACCCGAGCCGACAAAGACGCCCTCGGCGCCCAGCTGCATCATCAGCGCGGCGTCGGCGGGGGTCGCTACGCCGCCGGCGGCAAAGTTCACCACGGGAAGCTTGCCCGTGGCATGAACCTCGCGTACCAGCTCGACCGGAACCTGCAGTTGCTTGGCTGTCTCAAAGAGCTCGTCATCGCGAAGGGCGACAACGTCGCGGATCTGCTTTTGGATCTTGCGCATGTGGCGCACAGCCTGGACGACGTCGCCCGTGCCCGGTTCGCCCTTGGTGCGAATCATCGTGGCGCCTTCGGTAACACGGCGCAGCGCCTCGCCCAGATCGCGGGCACCGCAGACAAACGGCACGTCAAACTGGGTCTTGTCGATGTGATAGACGTCATCGGCAGGGGAGAGAACTTCGGACTCGTCGATGTAATCGATCTCGATGGCCTGCAGGACCTGCGCCTCGACAATGTGACCGATGCGGCACTTGGCCATGACGGGGATGGAGACGGCCTCTTGAATGCCCTTGATCATCTTGGGGTCACTCATGCGCGAGACGCCGCCTGCGGCACGGATGTCGGCCGGGATGCGCTCGAGTGCCATGACGGCGCAGGCGCCCGCCTCCTCGGCGATGCGTGCCTGCTCGGGCGTGGTGACGTCCATGATGACGCCGCCCTTGAGCATCTGTGCGAGCTCGCGATTGAGTTTGACGCGATCGGCCTCGCTGGTCTGTTCTGCCATGGTTGCTCCCTTGGTTGGCATGTGCATTGCTTGACGGAACATCCTATCGGGGAGCTGGGTATGGCGAAATACTCAGTTTTCGAGATAATAACAAGGTCAGACTAATACCAGATTGAACGGTTCGATATGGTCAGGTGATAAACTCATGCTTGACTACAATTTGGAAAAACGCGGCGAAGCATCGCTCTACGAGTATGTTTACCAGCAAATTCGAGATGATATCGTTGCTGGGCGCATTGCGGCGGGGGAGCATCTGCCGTCCAAGCGCGCCTTTGCCAGTCATCTGGGAATCAGTGTCATTACCATCGAGAATGCATATAGCCAGTTACTTGCCGAGGGCTATATTTGCTCAATGCCGCGTCGTGGCTACTACGCTTGCGAGCTTCCGGATGCATCGGTTTTGGCTTCGGCTGCGGAGGGCATCGACCGAGATGCCGTCTCTGTGGACTCCGGCGTGCATGATGCCAACGGACAGGTCGAGCGATTCGATACGCTTTCTCCTTCCGCTTTGGAGGCGGCGCGGCTTTGGCAAAGCGCGCTGCGGGCGACGTTGACATCCGAAGACGAACGCGAAATCTTTTCGACCGCACCGGCACAGGGTACCGCTCGGCTACGACGCGCAATTGCTCACCATCTGCGTGGGACAAGGGGTATGAATGTCGACCCCAACAACATCGTTATCGGTGCGGGCGCCCAGCTGCTCGATACCATGTTGGTTCAGTTGCTTGGCGCGGACAAGGTGTATGCCGTTGAGGACCCGGGCTATTTGCGCCTGACGCACATCTATCAGGCTATGGGCTGCAAAGTTCGACATATCCCGTTGGATGATGAGGGCGTGGACTTGAGCGCTCTGCAGGAAACCGGGACCGATGTCCTTCACCTGATGCCGTCTCATCAGTATCCAACCGGCCTGGTGACGAGCATCGCGCGCCGATATGCGCTGCTGAGCTGGGCCGCCGAGCGACCAGGTCGGTATCTCATCGAAGATGACTTTGATTGTGAGTTTCGCCTTGCCGGCAAGCCGATTCCTGCGCTCGCGTCGATCGATGCCGCCCAGTCGGTTATCTACACCAACACGTTTTCGAAGAGCCTGTCATCGGCATTGCGCCTAGCGTACATGGTGTTGCCCGATGAGCTAATGGAGCGGTTTAGGTGCAACCTTGGTTTTTACGCCTCGTCGGTGAGCTCTGTTGACCAGGTCGCTTTGGCGCGTTTGCTGGAATCGGGTGATTACGAGCGACATGTGAACCGCGTGCGCGTTCGTGCTCGTGAGGCGCGTGATAGCCTGACGGCGCTTGTGCGGAAAGCGTTTCCGACGGGGGAGGTCTCGATTGAACATGCGGACGCGGGCCTTTACTGCACCGTTGCCCTGTCCGAGGACGGAGCGGGGAAGAGTTTCGCGAAGGCTCTTGCTGACGCTCGTATTTCCTATGTCAACATCGCCGATTGCCTGTGGACGGGTGATCGGGCATCGACTAAGAGCGCTCCATCTTGCGTCCTCATTCAATACGACGACCTGAGCCCTCAGTCGCTCATCGTTCTTCAAGAACAGCTGCAATAAGCCCACGAAAAAGGCCCGAACCAATACGGTCCGGGCCTCATCGAGCTAGAGGTTATGTCTCAGGCGGTTGGCTTAGCCAAAGTAGCGCTTGAGCAGGCCGGCGAAAGCCTTGCCGTGGCGGGCCTCGTCGCGAGCCATCTCGTGCACGGTGTCATGGATGGCATCGAGGCCAGCGGCCTTGGCGCGCTTAGCAAGATCGGTCTTGCCGGCGGTGGCGCCGTTCTCGGCCTCAACGCGCATCTCGAGGTTCTTCTTGGTGGAGTCGGTCACGACCTCGCCCAGGAGCTCAGCGAACTTGGCGGCATGCTCGGCCTCCTCGTGGGCAGCCTTCTCCCAGTACAGGCCGATCTCGGGGCTGTCTCTTATACACATCTGACGCT
>CABSNH010000153.1 GCA_902478985.1 uncultured Collinsella sp. | reverse complement strand
ACCAAGATCTACCCGGCACAGCCCAACAAGCCCGCGCTCGACGATATCAACATCGAGATCTATCCGGGCGAGTTTGTCTTCTTGGTCGGTCACTCCGGCTCGGGTAAGACCACGCTGCTGTCGACGCTCAACCGCGACGTCAAGCCGACGAGCGGCCGCATTTTGGTCGCTGGCCAGGACCTCATGAAGATCAAGAACCGCAAGGTTCCGTTCTTGCGTCGCCAGATCGGTGCCGTGTTCCAGGACTTTAAGCTCCTGCCGCAGAAGACCGCCTACGAAAACGTGGCGTTTGCCCTGCAGTGCATCGGCAAGCCCAAGGGCGTCATTCGCAGCCAGGTGCCCGAGGTGCTTCGCCTGGTCGGTTTGGCCGATCAGATGGACTCGCTGCCCGACCAGCTTTCCGGTGGCGAGCAGCAGCGCGTTGCCGTCGCCCGCGCTATGGTCAACCGTCCGCCGCTGCTGATCTGCGACGAGCCCACGGGTAACCTCGACCCGGCGATCTCGCTGGGCATCATGAAGCTGCTCGAGCGTATTAACCGCACCGGCACCACCGTGATCGTCGCCACGCACGACCGCGAGATGGTCGATAGCATGCACCGTCGCGTGATCGCCCTCGAGGGCGGCCACGTTATCCGCGACCAGGAGAGGGGAGGTTACGGCAACTATGGCACCAACTAACGTGGGCTACTCCTTCAAAGAGGCAATCAGCCACTTCTTCCGTAACTGGACTACCTCGCTCGGCGCCGTCATCACGATCTTCCTTTCGCTGTTTATCATCGGCCTGTTCATCATGGGCTCCGCGGTGCTGAACTCCGTGATCGGCACCGTCGAGGATCAGGTTGTCATCAACGCGTTCATTAGTGATGACGCCGATCAGGCTGATGTTCAGGCTTTTGAGGCCGAGCTTAAGACGTGGAATAACGTCAAGTCCGTGACCTATAAGGACAAGGACGACGCGAAGGCCGAGTATTCGAGCAAGATGTCGGGCAACGCCGACGCCACCATGAGCGCGCTCGATGGCCAGAACCCGCTGCCGGCTTCCTTCGCTATTGAGATGGACGATCCGTCCAAGGTCGAGAGCACGGCCAAGAAGCTCAAGAAGGATGCCGATTTCCAGAAGATCGTGGATGACGGCGACGTCAACGCGAGCGTGCTGTACGGCCAGGAGGCAGTGAGCCGCCTGTTCCAGGTGACCAACTACATCCGCATCGCCGCCGTGGTGCTCGTTGGCCTTCTGACCTTTATCGCTTTCATCTTCATCAACAACACGATTCGCCTATCCATCACGGCGCGTCGTCGTGAGATTGCGATTATGCGTCTGGTCGGCGCCAGCAACGGCTTCATTCGCGGCCCGTTTATCACCGAGGGCGTACTGCAGGCCATTTTGGGCTCGTTGCTTTCCATCGGCGTTCTGGAGCTGCTGCGCAACCTGATGATTCCGCGTCTGCAGGAGAGCATCGGCTGGATGTCGTTTGCCCTGCCGATGCAGTACTACTTGGTGACCTATGCTGCGCTGATTCTGGTCGGCGTGATTATCGGTTTCTTTGGTTCTGCCATCGCCATGCGCCGCTACCTGCGCGTGTAGGCATGCCTGGAATTCATCCCTTCCAACGGGTCGTCTCTTATGGGGCGGCCCGTTTTTTGATCCCTAGGGGACGGCAGGAAAGCGAATCATTTGGGTAGACTCTTTGGAGTTCGCAATCGATAGTTAGGAGGCGCCATGGGGCGCAATAACAAGCATAAGCGTGGAGCTCGCAATAAGCGCGGGCCGGTGCGCAGCGAACGCCGTCCGAGCCTGACCGGGCGCGTGCAGCTCCATGAGCACAGTGCCTATGTCATAACCGAGAATGGCGACTACAAGGTCATGGGTCGCGGTAAGCGTGAGATTATGGACGGCGATACCGTGGCCGTAAGCATCAAGGCGGGACCGCGCGGCGATCGTCGTGCCGTGATTGAAGGCGTCGTCGAACGTGCGGCTATAAGCGTGGTGGGTACCTACCAGATCGCCGGCCCGCTCGGGGTGATCGAGCCGCTCGATTCGCGTTTGAAGGCCGATTTCTTTATCTTGCCCGAGGACACTTCGGCGGAGCGCCTGGGCGTGCATCCTGGCGATGTCGTCGTCGCGCGCATTCTGACCTACCCGACGCGCTTGGAGTCGGGCACGGTGACTCTTGAGCGCCGCATCGGCGGCGACGATGCGCCCGATCTGGGCGTCCAATATGTTATGGCGCGCTATGGCTATACCGACAGCTATCCCGAGGCGGCGCTGGCAGAGGCAGAGGCGCTTTCGCTCGACGTGACTGCAGCGCTTAAAGACCCGCTTCGTCGTGACCTGCGCGATCGCTTTGTCATCACCATCGACCCGGTTGATGCGCGCGACTTTGACGATGCCATCTCGCTCGAGCGCACGCCCGAGGGCGGCTATAAGCTGGGCGTACATATCGCCGACGTTTCGCATTATGTTGCCTGGGATGGATGTATCGACCTGGAGGCCCGCCATCGCACGACGTCGGTCTACCTTGCCGATCGCGTGCTTCCCATGCTGCCCGAGCGCCTGTCCTGTGACCTGTGTTCCCTGCGCCCCGATGAGGATCGCCTGGCGTTTACCGTCGACATCGAGCTCGACGCGCAAGGTCGTGTGCGCCATTATGATCCCTATCCCAGTGTGATTCGTTCGCGTGTGCGTATGGATTACGACGGCGCCGAGGCGCTGCTGGTGCGTGCCGGCGCAGTTGAGTATTCCGTGTTGGAGGGCGCTGCGGAAGATGTCGCTGCGGCCGAAGCCTCGCGCGAGAAAGCGCTTGAGCGCGGGCTTGCGTGCGAGGATACCGCTCGCGGCTGTAACGTTGACCTGGCCGATTTTCTAGTCGCCGCAAACGAACTCGCGGAGCTTCGGCGTCGCATACGTCGCGCACGCGGTTCGGTCGACTTTGACACGGCCGAGATTCGCGCGCTGCTGGACGAGGACGGCGTGCCCGTGCAGATTGTGGCGCGCGAGCGTTCCTGCGCAACCTCGCTTATCGAGGAGGCGATGCTGCTGGCTAACGAGTGCGTTGCCGAGTGGCTGGCCGACCGCGATATCGAGGCGTGCTATCGCGTGCACGATGACCCCAGCCCCGACAGTCTGCACGGTGCTGCCGTGGCGCTGGCGCAGCTCGGCATCATCGATGATCGCCGTGCGGCGGGCATTGCCCTGGGAAGTCCCGACGAGCTGCAGGCGGCAGTCGACGCTGCTGCCGGCACGGCTAACGCGCCGCTCGTCAACACGCTTCTTCTGCGCAGCATGCAGCGTGCGTTGTACAAGCCTCGCAACGATGGCCACTTTGCGCTCGCCGCGCCGTGCTACTGCCACTTTACGAGCCCCATTCGCCGTTACCCCGATCTGGTGGTGCATCGCGTGCTCAAGTTGCAGCTGGCATACGAGCAGCTGGGCGGAAAAGACGCCTTAGTGCGTACGTCGAAGCTGATCGGAAAAGGCCGAGAGTCGCTTCCGCGCATCCTGCCGCAAATCTGCCGCGCGTGCAGCGACGCCGAGCGTGCGGCCGACGCTGCCAGCCATGCGACGCAAAAAATCAAGATTGCGCAGTACTACGACTGTCTCTTATACACATCTCCGAGCCCACGAACTAAGGCGAATCTCGTATGCCGTCTTCTGCTTGAAAA
>CABSNH010000152.1 GCA_902478985.1 uncultured Collinsella sp. | reverse complement strand
GAAAGCTCGCTTTGGGGCGCTTCGGCCCAAATGCAGGCTGCGGAGGCAGTGCCGTACAACGCCAAGCTCGCCAGCATGCCCATCATTTCCGATGCCAAGGGTGTGGACCTCGCCGATCTGGACGAGCCCGCCGCCATCACTGCCTCTATCGAGGCCCAGGATCGCGCGGATACCGACAGTCTCCCCGATGCCTCCCTCGAGGAAGATGTCCCCATGGCCGATTATTCGGGCCACGAGGACATGTGGGCCGCCGCTATGGCGATCATGGCCGAGGCTGCCGAGCCCGCCCCCGTGGCGGTGCCTGCGCCTGCAGCCTCACCTGTGTCGGCTGCTCCCGTCTATGTCGGCCGCCACAGTTCCGTGCTTCCCGAGGATACCGCGCGTATCTCGCGCGAGGGTATCGAGCGCGCCGAGGCTATCGCTGCCGGCGTTATGGAAAACCGTCGTCATGAGCGCGTCAATCAGATTCTCGAGGAAGAAATCAACCGTCTGCAGTCTGCGGCCGTCAAGCGCACGGGTCGTGCCTATCTGAGCGTTATCGAGGGCGGTACCGCCAGCTTTACGCCGCTGCGCGCGGAGGCATAATTGCCGCATGGTTAAGGTCGATCGAAAATGGGCGCTTGCCGCCTGCGCCATGGTGCTCGTCATTTGGGGCAATTCGCTGGTTCCCGGTACGGGCTCTGGTTCGTTGAGCCTGTCGATTATGGAATCCATTCGCGGCTTTTTGCAGACCCTGGGGCTTCCATACGAGTGGGTGACCAACTTCGTCGTGCGCAAGTGCGCTCATTTTACCGAGTACATGGTGCTTGGCATCTTGGCGACGCACGCCTTTGACCTCGAAGGCCGGCGTACGTTTGATGTGTTGCTGCCCACGGCGGTGTTCTTGCTGCTTGTCCCCTCTATCGACGAGACGATCCAGCTATTTGTGCCCGGTCGCGCCGGCATGATTACCGATGTGATGATCGACTGCTGCGGGGCGACGACAGGCGTCGTGCTCCGATATCTCTTACGGTCGCTGATTTACACCAAAAAGGCCGCCTAGGACGTTTTGCTTGTCCTAGGCGGCCTTGTGCGTTTGAGGGCCTCTGCGGGGCGTGACGGCGTTGTCCGGGCGTTTTGCGAGCTTGGCTACGCCGCGCCGTTGTGGTGTCCTTTACTGGAGCGCCTGTGCGCCCAGGGCAAGGCAACCCATGATGCCCTGCTTGCCCTCGAGGCTGTTGTTGACAATATAGGAATCGATGTCGTTGACCTCGGGCGTGACGATATAGCCGTTGAGCATCTCGGCGCACTTTTTGCGTGCGAGGGGCACGATGGGGGTGTGGTCGGCCACGCCGCCGCCGATGATGATCTTTTGCGGCGCGTAGCACAGCGTGTAGGTCATGAGCGCCTGTGCCAGATAGCCTGCGAGCAGGTCCATGGCCTCCGGGTCATCGGCCATGTCTCCGGCGCTCTTGCCATCCCAGCGCTTTTTAACGCCGGGGCCGGCGATGAGGCCCTCGAGGCAGTTGTCGTGGAAGGGACAGGCGCTATGCTCGCCGATGGTGTCGCGCGGGTCGCGCGTGACCAGGATGTGGCCGGCCTCGGGATGCATCATGCCGTGCACGAGCTGGCCGCCCGAGAGCACGCCAGCGCCCACACCGGTGCCGATGGTCAGGTAGACAACGTCAGTGAGGCCCTGGGCGCAACCAAAAGTGACCTCGCCCAGGCAGGCGACGTTGACGTCGGTATCGTAGCCACAGGGAATATTGAGCTCGTTTTGGATGGTGCCCAGCAGGTCGAAGTAGCGCCATGCCGTTTTGGGCGTCTCCAGGATCTTGCCGTATTGGGGTGAGGCGGGGTTGACAGCGGTGGGGCCAAAGGCGCCGATGCCCAGCGCGGCGATGCCCTTGTTGGCAAACCATGCATTGACGGCCTCAACGGTCTCCTGCGGGGTCGTGGTCGCGATCTGCTCACGCTCCAGGACCGTACCGTCCGCATAGCCCGTGGCGCAGACCATCTTGGTGCCGCCGGCCTCGAGCGCTCCGATAAGCTGCTGTTCTGCCATAGTATTCCTCTCTGGGACGAGTTGCTCCGTGACTAAAGTATAGAGCTCTAAACCATTTTAGAAAGCGCTATAAAAAGAAGCCTCGCAACGCGGCGGGCGGTGCGAGGCTTCTTTGGTTGCTTTAGTTGCCGGGCCGTCCTTACCCGCGCGGCTTGATTTTATCACGTAGCGATTTGAGGTTCTCCAGCGCCGCGTTGAGCGTCTCGTCTCGCTTGGCAAAGTGGAAACGGATCAGATGGTTGACGGGCTCGCGGAAGAAGCTCGAGCCGGGCACGGCGCCCACTCCCACCTTAGACGCGAGGTCTTCGCAGAATTCGAGGTCGCTGTCATAGCCAAACTCAGAGATATCCATCATGACGTAGTAGGCGCCCTGCGGCACGTTATGCTCAAGACCGATGCTATCGAGCCCCTGGCAGAACAGATCGCGCTTGGCAGTATAGAGGTCGAGGACCTCATCGTAATAGCTGTCGTCGAAGTTGAGGGCGGTGACGACGGCTTCCTGCAGGGGAGCGGCGGCACCAACGGTGAGGAAGTCGTGGACCTTTTTGATGCGCTCGGTGATCTGCGCCGGGGCAATGGTGTAGCCCAGACGCCAGCCGGTGATGGAGTACGTCTTGGACAGCGAGCTGCAGCTGATGGTGCGCTCGAACATGCCAGGCAGCGTGGCCATATAGACGTGCTCGTGGGGCGCGTAGACGATGTGCTCGTATACCTCGTCGGTGATGCAGTAGGCGTCGTACTTTTTGCAGAGGTCGGCGATAAAGGTGAGCTCCTCGCGCGTAAAGACTTTGCCGCAGGGGTTGGAAGGGTTGCACAGGACGATGGCCTTGGGATCGTTGTCGCGGAAGGCCGCCTCGAGTGTCTCGCGGTCAAAGTCGAACGCAGGCGGGTTGAGCGGCACGTAGATGGGCTCGGCCCCCGAAAGGATCGTGTCGGCGCCGTAGTTCTCGTAGAACGGCGAGAAGATGACGACCTTGTCGCCGGGGTTCGTAACCGTCATCATGGCGGCCATCATGGCCTCGGTGGAGCCACAGGTGACCACGATGTTCTGGTTGGGGTCGACCGGCATGCCCATAAAGTGCTCCTGCTTGGCAGCGAGCGCCTCGCGCATGGCCTGGGAGCCCCAGGTGATGGAGTACTGGTGATAGAGCGGCTTGGGGTCAGTCGCGATGGTGCTGAGGCTCTCGAGCAACTGCGCCGGAGGGTCGAAGTCAGGGAAGCCCTGCGAGAGGTTGACGGCGCCGTACTTATTGGAGATGCGCGTCATGCGGCGGATGACCGAATCGGTGAATGTTGCCGTGCGATTGGAGAGTTCTTTCATGATGGTCCTTTCGAGGGCTTGCAGTGGGGCAAGTTTACTCCTATGAAAAGGGTGGGAATTGCTCGAAACGCGCTCGAAAAACTCTTTTCAAAATTCTTGAAAATTGGGGCTTGCATCGCATGGCGTTCCTTGCAATAATAGTCGAGCGCGAAGCGCACAGGACACGGTGGGTGTAGCTCAGTTGGCTAGAGCGACGGGTTGTGGTCCCGTAGGTCGAGGGTTCGAGTCCCTTTACCCACCCCAGTTCTTGCTTCGTGTTGATATCGGGTCGTTAGCTCAGTTGGTAGAGCAGGGGACTCTTAATCCCAAGGTCCAGGGTTCGA
>CABSNH010000151.1 GCA_902478985.1 uncultured Collinsella sp. | reverse complement strand
GGCCGTAATACATCATCAAGGACAGCGGGCCGACCTCGTTTCCCGGAACATAGCCGAGCTTGGTCTTGCCGTAGTAGATTGCAACCGCCTCGGGATCATGGGGGTTATCGCGCTCGGCACACAGTGACAGCTTATCGCCAACCTTAAGATCCCCCAGGACCAAGGCACCGTCGGCATACTGAAATCCCGCAATATGAAACGACAGAAGAACACGTGAAGGCTCGTACATGGCAGCTCCTCTAACGGCCGGATAAACCGGCGCTTAACCTTATTGAGAAGTCTACGAACTCGTGCGGACACAGATTCACCCGCCCATGCCTTTTGCTCATTTGTCGCAACGCTCACATGACAGAGCGCTTGCAAATAAGATAGGAATACGCGGATGGCACCCGTGGCAGCGGGTCTTGTCAACTCCGATACACGTATTCATCGTGAGAAGTGGCCGTCTTCGCTTACGCGGGGACGGCCACTTTTATCCCTATCTTCTATCCCATTCTAGTGTACAAACATGCGCACGAATTTGTGCTTCCAGCTTGCGTAGGGCGCATACCGAAACGGCACGTCCAGCCAGGTTGCCTTGTTCACGATGCTCTTCTTGTGGCTAAACGCATCGAAGCTCTCGCGGCCATGGTACTGCCCCATGCCGCTCGCGCCCATGCCGCCAAAGCCCATATGGCTCGTAGCCAGATGCATGATGGTGTCGTTAACACAGCCGCCGCCAAAGGGCACGTAGCGCACAAAGCGCTGCTGGACCTCGCGGTCCTGGCTAAAGATATACAGGGCCAGCGGCGTCGGACGATCCGTAATAAACGTTTCGGCCTCGTCTAAGTTCTCAAACGTCAGTACCGGCAAGATGGGGCCGAAGATCTCCTCCTGCATCACGGCGTCATCGGGGGCCACGCCATCCAAAATCGTCGGCTCGATCTTGAGCGAAGCCTCGCGCGTGACACCTCCAAGCACGACCTTATCGGGATCGATCAGCCCACGCACGCGCGCAAAATGTTTGGCGTTGACGATATGCCCGTAATCCTCGTTATCGAGCGGGTGCTCGCCAAACATGCGACGGACCTCTTCCTTGATGAGGCCCAGCAGCTCGTCGTGCACGCTCGTATCGACCAGCAGGTAGTCGGGCGCCACGCAGGTCTGCCCCACGTTGAGCCATTTACCAAAGGCGATACGCCGTGCCGCAACCTTCAAGTTTGCCGTCGCATCCACGATGCAGGGACTCTTTCCGCCCAGCTCAAGCGTCACGGGCGCAAGGTTTTTACTTGCGCGCTCCATGACGAGTTTGCCGACCGGAACGCTACCGGTAAAGAAAATCTTGTCCCAGCACTCATCGAGCAACGCTTCGTTCTCGGCGCGCCCGCCCTCGACAACCGTCACCAGACGCGGATCAAATGCCTCTTCACAGATTTGCTTGAGCACCGCGCTCGATGCCGGAGCATAGGCACTCGGCTTGATGACCACGGTATTGCCCGCGGCAAGGGCTCCGGCGAGCGGCTCGAGCGTCAGCAAAAACGGGTAGTTCCAGGGCGCCATGATGAGCGTGACGCCATAGGGCACGGCTTGCGTTTTGCACACACTCACGGCGTTGGCAAGATCGCACGGACGCAGGCGCGGACGACTCCATCGAACCACGTGAGCAATCTGATGACGAATCTCGGAAAGCGACGTGCCGATCTCGCACATATATGCCTCGTCATGCGACTTTCCCAAATCGGTCTTGAGCGCATGGGCAATATCGGCCTCGTGCGCCCGGACCGCATCGCGTAAACTCACGAGCGCGCGACGTCGAGCATCGACATCAAACGTAGCGTGCGTCTTAAAGTAGGTGCGCTGATCGCCGACGATGCGCGCAATTTCCCCGGTGTTCATGGACCCTCCTAGTTCTCGCCCTCAAACATACCACCTGCAACGACTTCGTACATATGCTCGAGCTCCAAGCGGTCCATCAAAAGCGGAACGGGGTACAGGGGATTGGCCTCGGCATCGGCATGCGCCGCCATCTCAGGAATGTCAGAGCGGCGAATACCTGAGACATATTTGGGGATTCCCAGGGCCCCGTTCATGCGGTCGACCCAATCGATAAAGGCCTCGGCCGCAAGACTATCCTGTGCGGTAGCCGGCGCAATGCCCGCCATGCGAGCGAGGTCGGCAAGCTTGGGGGCGGCGGCGTCACCATAAGCGCGAAGCATGTGCGGCAGGATGATCGCGTTGGCCAAACCGTGCGGAATTCCGTATCGGCCGCCCAGACTGTGCGCGATGGCATGCACATATCCGACATAGGAGCGGGTAAACGCAACACCCGCCTTATACGCCGCCGAAAGCATATTGCGACGTGCACGCATGTTGTCGCCATGCTCATAGGCCTCGAGCAAATTGTCGTGGATGAGCTGAACCGCCTGTCGCGCCATCTTGCGCGTATAGGGCGTGGTGCTTCGCCCGATAAAGGCCTCGACGGCATGCGTCAGGGCGTCCATGCCCGTCTGCCCCGTAATGGAGGCGGGCAGGCCGCGCGTAAGCTCGGGGTCGTGCACCGCAAGGCGCGGGATAAGCACAAAGTCGTTAATGGGGTACTTGTAGTGCGTCTCGTCATCGGTAATTACCGCTGCAAGTGTGACCTCGCTTCCCGTGCCTGCCGTGGTGGGAACGGCGATGAGCAGCGGCAGGCGACGATGAATCCGCAGCAGCCCGCGCATCTTGTTGATGGGCTTGTTTGGCTGCGCGATGCGTGCTCCCACGCCCTTGGCACAGTCCATGGCCGAGCCACCGCCAAAGCCGATAATGGCCCGGCAGTCGTTCTCGCGATACAGCGCCGCCGCTTCCTCCACGTTTGAGACCGTGGGGTTCGCACGCGTTTCGGCATAGACCGTAACGCCAATTCCCCTGGATGCGAGCGCCGTCTCGAGCGGCGCCGTGAGCCCCAGACGGGCAATGCCGGGATCCGTTACCATAAGAACCCGCTGTATCGAGCGCTTTTGAAGCACCGCGGGCATATCCTCGGCATGCTCCAAAATGCGTGGCTCGGTATAGGGCAGCACCGGCAATGCGATGCGAAAAATCGTTTGATACGTTCGGCACCAGGCGCGGCGGGCTAGATGCATAAAGGAAACTCCTTCATTTGTTGATTCGTCAACATTTGCTCGACCGATTGTACTCAGCGGTGGTCAAAGACGGCCTGCCAATCGTTAATCAATCAACATCTTCATATCTCAAAATTGTTTTATTAAAAATCATTCCTAATAGACTTCACTTTCAGTCTCATTTATGGATAATAGAACTCGTCAAGACGCACGTCCGGAGAGGGCCCTTATGGGACCGGGCGAGCGCACCATCGCCATCGATCGAAAGGATCGAATCATGAAGTTTGTTTGCCCCGTTTGCGGTTATGTGGAAGAGTTCGACGGCGACCAGCTGCCCGAGGACTTCAAGTGCCCCCAGTGCGGCGTTCCCGGTTCTCGTTTCCTGAAGCAGGAGGAGGGCCAGCTCGAGTGGGCTGCCGAGCACGTCGTGGGTGTCGCCAAGATGGAGGGCGTCTCCGAGGACATCGTTGCCGACCTGCGCGCCAACTTTGAGGGCGAGTGCTCTGAGGTCGGTATGTACCTGGCCATGGCTCGCGTCGCTCATCGCGAGGGCTACCCCGAGATCGGCCTGTACTGGGACTGTCTCTTATACACATCTCCGAGCCCACGAGACAGGCAGAAATCT
>CABSNH010000150.1 GCA_902478985.1 uncultured Collinsella sp. | reverse complement strand
TAGCGGGTGGTTCAAAGCTGGCCGCTGCGCGGCCAGCAGACTAAAGTCTTGAAAATGAAAGGGCGCAGACCTTATGGTCGCGCCCTTGAAATTGAACGTCAGATTGCCGCGTGTACGGGTTTGCAGCGTCGAGCCGTTACGCGGTTTGGTAAAACCGCGTAACAAATTACGCGAGTTTGGCTCCGACGATCTTTGCCGCGGCCGGCTTATCGAAGTTGCCGCCGGTGGCCTTGCCCAGAGCGCCCATGACCTGGCCCATCTGCTTCTTGGACGTGGCGCCCAGCTCGGCAATGACCTGCTCGATCAGAGCCTCGAGCTCCTCGCCCGAAACCTGCGCGGGCAGCAGGCTCTCCAGAATCTTGACCTGCTCGGTCAGGTTGTCGGTACGCTCCTGGTCGGTACCGGCCTTAATGGACATCTCCAGCGTCTCGCTCGTCTGCTTAATCAGACGCTTGATCATGTTGTTGACGTCTTCCTCGGTCACGTCGCGGCGCTCGTTAACCTCGATATTCTTCACCTCGGCCTTAACCTGGCGAATGATAGACAGGCGAACCTTGTCCTTGGCCTTCATGGCCGCGATCATTTCCTTCTGCAGCTCTTCGTTGGTCATCTGCAAATCCTCCTCAATAGTGCGGGCGGCACTCACGCGAGCGCCGCCCCATGATTACTCAGTCGTCGACGAATCGTCGGTCGAACTCTTGGTGACGCCCTTCAGGCTGACGTTGTACGGCACGTCCTTGGGCATGGGGTTAACGGTGATGTCGGCGTCCTTCTTGTACTGCTCCAGCCACTCGCTGTACGCGGTGCTGGCCGCCTGCGTCTTCACCACGTTGGAGACGTACTTCTTGATGTCCTTGGGCACCTGCTTAATGTCATCGACCTGATTATCGACATGGAAGTAGTCGGTGCACTTGATGATGTGATAACCATAGGTCGACTCGACGACGTCGCTCACATCGCCCTTGTTGAGTCCCTCGAGCGCCGCCTGGTAGCTGTCGACGAAGGTGGTGAGCTTGTCCCAGCCCACATCGCCCTTCTTCTCCTTGGAGCCGGTGTCATCGGAATACTGCTTCACGGCGTCCTCAAAGCTCAGTTCGCCGGAGTTGATTTTGTCCAGGCACTCCTGCGCCTTGGCCTTGGCGGCGGCCTTGTCCTCGTCAGATGCGTCGGAATCAACCTTGATCAGGATGTTCGACGAGCGGCGGGCATCGTTGTAGTTAGACAGGTTCTTGTTGATGTAATCGACGATCTCACTGTCCTTGGGCTTACTGGTGGGCGCCACGGCGTCCTTAAGCTTTTGCTGTGCCAGGTTCTCCTTGAGCGAGTCCTTGTAGGTGTCCTCGGTATAGCCGTAGGTCTTAAGGGTCTTCTTAAAGGCCTTGGCACCGCCCGCGCTCTTGCACGCGTCCTTCCATGCCTTCTCGACCTCCTCGTCCGACACCGTCACGCCGTTTTCCTTCTGCGCCTGCTGGAGCAGAATCTGCTGCGTGTAGGAATCGATGAGCTGCTTGCGGTACTTTTTGGGCGTCAGGTCGTTGTCGACCAGATACTGCGCCCAGTCCTTGTCCTTGGTGTAACCGTAGGACGTGCGCATGCTCATGATCTGCTTGGTCACGGTGTCCTCGGTGAGGTTGGTGCCGTTGATGGTGGCGGCGACACCGCCGGTAAGCTTGTAGCTCGAGGTATCCTCTGCCTGCGACATGAGACCGGAGCATGCCATGGCCGAGACGGAAAGCAGCATTGCCAGCACGCCGATAACCACCAGGACGATCTTGACGGTCTTAGACACGTACGTCTTGCGCTGCTTCTTACGAGAGCTGGAGGCAGCGCGAGCCTGCTGCTCGGGCGTCGGCGCGGCCTCGGAGTTCTTTTTCTTGTTTGCCATAGTTGGCCTTTCGCATCACGAATCGAACAAACGCCATTGTGTCACAACGCGGACCCCGCGACACACCTGGTGCATGGGGGACAGGTTAATCTGCACCATTTTGGTGCAAAGGGGGCTGTTCTGGCTGTCGGCAGTTAGGGACATTCCTTTTCTGCCGGCAGTTAGGAACAATCCCCAAGTGCCGGCCCTAAAAGTGGCGACGGATGGCGTCGACCATGCCCTGGCATATGGTCTGGCCGAGCACATCGGCTGCGGCGTCGGCATCCATAAAGATATTCATAAGCGATTGCAGGGCCTCGACCTGGCCGCCCGGCTCGGCGATGCCCAGATTGATGATGATCTGCGCCGGCACGGGGGCACCCATGCCGGCCATTGCGCTGAACACCACGGGCGCCGCGGGCTTTACCACCGCGATATAGGGCTTAGCCACAAATCCGGGATCGGTGTGCGGGATGGCGATGTTGGCCGCCGGCATGGCAAGACCCGTGGGATAGGCGTCCTCGCGCGTGCGGACGGCATCGAGCCAACCGGGCGCAATGTAGCCGCGAGGTGCAAGCTCGTCCTCGAGCCGCGCAAACACCTCATCCGGCGTCGCGCACTCCCAATCAAAAAACACCAGCTCAGGCGTAAACAATGCTTCGTTATCCGCCATGGGCCCACCTCTCTCACCTTGTCACCTGCGACGTTCTTAAACGACCAGTCATTCAAGAACGTCCCCGATGACTACCCAAAACAAAAGGTGGCCACGCACGCCTTGGCGCCAATGACCACCCTGACCACTCAGCTAAATTGTACTGTGCGCCGCTAGCCGCGAGGCGCGTCAATTGCCACCTTGCCGCTCTCCAGCACGTGGACGCGGCCGTCGGCGAGCATCTGAACTACCTCGGGATACAGCACGTGCTCAATCGCGTGGATATGCTCCTCGAGCGTGTCGACGTCCCAGCCCTCCTCGACAGCCAGCGCGCGCTGGGCGATGATGGGGCCGTTGTCGTAGATCTCGTTGGCAAAATGCACGGTCACGCCAGTTACCTTGACGCCGCGCGCAAAGGCATCGTCGATCGCATGCGCGCCGGTAAAGCTCGGCAGCAGCGCCGGATGCAAGTTGACCACGCGGTTGGGAAACGCCGCCAGCAGCGGCGTGTGCACCATGCGCATATAGCCAGCCATCACCACGTACTCGCAGCCGCGTTCGAGCAGCTCATGCGCGATGATCTCGTCGGCGGCGATGGGATCAGCATAGACATCCTTGGACAGCGTAAGCGTCTGGATGCCCGCGCGCTCTGCACGCTGCAAACCCTTAGCCGAAGGACGGCTCGACACCACAAGCTCAATCGAAGCATTGAGCTTATCCGCGGCGATCAGGTCGATCAGTGCCTGCAGGTTGGTGCCGGAACCACTGATGAGCACACCGATCTTGAGCGGCTCAGCCGTATCGGTGCCAGTCGGACGGGTATAGGGCACAAAGTCCAGGCCCTCGGCGGCAGCCATCTGCTCGTTAGCGCTCATCGGAGTACACGACCTTACCGGAACCCTCGACACACTCGCCCACGCGGAACGGCTTCTCGCCCAGCGCGACCAGGGCCTCGGTCACCGCGGCCTCGTCCTCGGGGGCGACGATCAGGCACAGGCCGACGCCCATGTTGAAGGTCTTGCATGCCTCGTTGGGCGCGAGCTCGGCCTGGCGCGACACGTAGGTGATGACGGGCGGAACATCCCAGCCCATCTCGGCACCGTTACGGGTGACCACGGCGTCAACGTCGTCGGCAAGCGCGCGGTTGAGGTTCTCGGTAATACCTGTCTCTTATACACATCTCCGAGCCCAC
>CABSNH010000149.1 GCA_902478985.1 uncultured Collinsella sp. | reverse complement strand
ACGCACGACGAGTTGCTCGCCCAGGGCGGCTTCTACGCTGATCTGTACAACTCGCAGTTCGACGAGGCGGCGTAAATTCTGCCGCAGGGAACGAATAACGCCTGAGAGCGGGGGCGCAGGACAACCTGCGCCCCCGCTTTGTGCCCTTCGAGCCTCGAAACGCGCTCCCCGAGACCTCATTGACGGCGCTTTCCAGACCCCGTGGGCAAAAAAGGGCAAATATGAGTACTGTTACCTTTTTAGTAACAGCCAAAACCGCCTCAAACGACCTCTTTGCGGCCTCTATACGCCTTCAAATTAATCAAAACGCCCGTTAGCAGGCTTCTGCGTGCCAACGTTAATGAACATATTTTTCACTTTGTCTATCATCTTGCTTGACTGATATGTTACTTGGTTAGCAACCGTACTCATATTTGGCATTTTTTGCCCACGGAGTGTTTCCTGGGGAACCGACAACGGCCTTCGGCTCCCGCGTGGCGCCACTCCCTCCCGACATCCTCCGACGTTTGCCCAGATAAAACCTGTCAAAATAAACCTGTCCCTTTTTGGCAGGCTTCGGGGTGACAAGGACTTGCACTTTAGCGTGCGACAGCGGATAATGCCGAACACTCGACAATACGCTTATTGCTCTTTCTATAGATTGAGGAGGCCCTTATGGCCATGGAATTCAAACGCAAGTTGCCGATCCCCATGGAGATCCGCGAGGAAATGCCGCTTTCCGCCGAGCTTACCGCCAAAAAGCAAGTATTTGACGCCGAGGTCGCCAAAGTCTTTACCGGCGAGGACGCACGCAAGGTGCTCATCATCGGCCCGTGCTCTGCCGACCGCGAGGATTCGGTGCTTGAGTACATGAACCGACTGGCCAAGACCGCCGAGGAGGTCAAGGACAAGCTCATCATCATTCCACGCGTCTACACCAATAAGCCGCGTACCAAGGGCACCGGCTACAAGGGACTGCTGCACAACCCCAACCCCGAGGCTCCCGACGACCTGCTCGAGGGCGTCAAGGCCATCCGCCACATGCACCTGCGCGTCATCGAGGAGACCGGCTTCTTTACCGCCGATGAGATGCTCTACCCGTCCAACTACCAATACCTCGTCGACCTGCTGAGCTATGTTGCCGTGGGCGCACGCTCGGTCGAGAACCAGGAGCATCGCCTGGTGTCGAGCGGCATTTCGGTACCCGTCGGCATGAAGAATCCCACTGCCGGCTCTACTACCGTCATGCTCAACTCCATTTACGCCGCACAGGCGCACCAGAGCTTCATCTTCCGCAACTGGGAGGTCGAGTGCGACGGCAATCCGCTCGCGCACGCCGTTATGCGTGGCTACATCGGTCTCGATGGGCGCACCTACCCCAACTACCACTACGAACACCTGGAACGCCTGGCCGAACGCTATACCGAGCATGCCGGCTATGCCAATCCGGCAGCGGTCATCGACTGCAACCACGACAACTCGGGCAAGCGTCCGCTGGAGCAGTATCGCATTTGCAAGGAGGTGCTCGACAGCTGCCGCCGCAACGAGTCCATCTCCAAGCTGGTCAAGGGCTTTATGATCGAGTCCTACCTGGAGGACGGCAACCAGCCGGTCGACGGCGGCGTCTTTGGTAAATCGATCACCGACCCGTGCCTGGGCTGGGAAAAGACCGACTACCTCATCCACGAGATCGCGGAGCGGATTTAGTTACGCGGTTTTACCAAACCGCGTAACGGCTCGACGCTGCAAGCCCGTCAGAGCGGCAATCTGCCTTTCAGCTTCGACGGCATGACCAAAAGGTCAATGCCGCCTCGCTTCAAGGCACCTTGCTCGCTCTGGCGGGCTTTCGCTGACTTTTGCTCTACCTGCGGTGTTGGCGGGGTAGCTAATTTAGGATGGGGCTCTTTTAGCTACCCGCAAAGTAGTCGTTGGAGACGTTCTTGTTTGACTGGTCATTTAAGAGCGTCCCCAACGACTACCCCTCGCGCATCGTATGCGCGCCGAGCTTTGGGGGGCAGGCGCACTCTGTTAAACATGCCCTCGGGTCGCACGTTTCCCTTCGAATCGATCATGCACGCCCCCCAATCTGTTCGGTTTCCCCAGATTGTGAGCCCGCACACCCAAGCCGCACGGCCCGCCGTTCATCTGAAACCACCTGCCAAAAAGGGACTGGTTTATTTTGGCAGGTTTTATCTGGGCAAACGCCAACCGCCACGAGAGAGCTGTTTTTTCCTCGTGGCGGTCTTCTAGCAGAAAACCAAGTGAGTAGGCTTTTTGCAGGAGGCCAAGCACGCTCCAAAACGCCACAGCTCTGACCTGCAGTTTTATAGATCATTTGTCGCGATGTGCTCGGCAGGTTCAAAAAAGTCTACTCACTTGTATCTGAGACGCACCAGATTGGCAAAAACCGCCGCGAAAGGGCCCCTGGTCCCTTCGCGGCGGTCATACGCCTCTGATTTTGCGACGATTTTGCCCGCTTGTTATTCGCTGTAGCGGGTGGCGATAGCAGCTTGCACCATGCCGGCGCTCATGAGGTAGGTCACCAGGAAGTATCCGCCATAGGCTGCCAGGAAGATTGCACAGGTGAGGCCAACGGTGCCGCCGATGCTCATATTTCCGAAAATGCTCACCAGTTCGATGATCACCTTAAGTGCCACAAAGGAGTGTGCCAGGCCCACTGCCAGCGGGAACAGGAAGAACACCGCTTGTTGCGCCATCACCGAATGGCGAATCTGGCGGTCGTCGCAGCCAATCTGTGCCAGCACACGATAGCTGCGGCTGCCGTCGGCCACGTTGGAGAGTTGCTGGATCGACAGAATCGCCGCGCATGCAACGACCAATACAAAGCCGATGTAGATGGCTAGGTAGCTAATAAGACCGTTCATTTGCGCTGCTTGCGTGTACATCTCGGAGCGTGTAATGAAGATTCCCCACGACCCCGGCTCTTTGCCGTCAACGAGCAGATTGTCGAGCAGAGTGTATTTAATGCTCTCGTCTGCCTCGGTCGTATCCATCCCCTGTTTGTAGTTAACGAGCAGGCTACTGGAATACGGCTGCAGATTAAGTTGGGACAACAGCTCGTCGGCAACGACGACGGTACCCGGATTACTGCCCATCGCCGAGTTGGCGATGGCCGCCGTATCTTCGTCCGACTTATCGGCTGCGGGCTTGAGTGTATGCCCGCCCAAGGTGAGGGTATGGCCGCCGGCCATGTATTTGGTGTACAGGTCGACCAGCTCGCCGCCCATATCACACGTGAGCAGATACTGGTCGTGACCGATGTGCACCGGCTCCTCGCCCATCATCTGGCGCAGTTTGTTGTACTGGCTCGCCGGCGTCACAAACAGACCCATCGCATCGGCATTGCTACCCCCGAACGCCTTGGGAAGCTTTTCGCCCATGATCTTGCACATCTCACTTGGGGTCACCGAAGGATTCGAGCCGCCAACCGGGTAACTCAGATACGAATCGATCTGCACATGCTCACCGGCAACATCGGCGATATTGACCTTCTTGCCGGTCTCGTCGTTGTTGTCCGCCGACTTGCCCTTAATGCCGTCCGCAACGTTATCGGAATCGATACGATCGCCGTGCCATGGATCGCCGTGCCATGCGGGGTACAAATCGACCGTTGTATCGGCCAGCACCATGCGATCGGCTTCAGACGGATTGATGTACTCTTTGTAGTAGTCAAGCGTATCGGGCGTGTAATAGACATACGTCTGAGACACGTCAACAGGGTTATAGC
>CABSNH010000148.1 GCA_902478985.1 uncultured Collinsella sp. | reverse complement strand
ACCGGCTCGGCTGCCGAGGGCCTGCTGGTGGAGTACGCGCTGGCCATGCGCGAGGACGGCCGCAGCCTGGACGAGACCGAGGCGCAGATCCGAGCGACGCTGCCCGACGCCCACCTGCTGCTGATTCCCCGCACGCTCGAGAACCTCGTTAAGAACGGCCGCGCGCCCAAACTCGCCGGCCAGCTCACGCAGATGCTCAACATTCGCCTGGCCGTTTCGCCGGAGTGGAAATCGGGCGAGATCAAGGCCATCAAAAAGGGCCGCGGCGCCAAGCGCATCGTCGCCAACACCATGGCCGACTGCCTCGCGTTTTTGGCTGAACACCCGGGCTCCAGCGTGCGCGTGCTCACGACCGGTGCTGCCGAAGAGCAGGAGCTCGTCAGCCATGCACTCGCAGGCCAAGATTACGTAGACGCCGGCACCGGCCCCATCGGCTGCACCATCGCCACCCACGTAGGCGTCGACGCCATCGCCATCAGCTACTGCCCCCGCTACCAGCCCATCCACTAGGGGCACCTTTACCACTTGCGGTGGAATAGGGACTGTTTTTGACTTATCAGCCGCAAATCAATCCCTATTCCACCGCAACTTAGAAATCGGCAATCAGCCCTGCGGGCCCCGGAACAGTTCCTCATGCGAGCCCATTCTGACCAGTCGGATCACAGGATTAGTCTTATGCGGCAAGTAGAGAACGATCACATCGACCAAGCCATCGGATAGATGGAAATCGATGTGGCCGTTGTAATTGCCGCCCGGGTTTGAAAGCTCATGGGCGCCATATTCCGCGGGAAGCGAGCCGCGAGCTGCAAGCTCTGCGACTGCCGCCTTAAACTCGGTTTTTAGCTGCGGATGGATGCGCGTCGTCCGTTTGTAATCCGCCTTAAACTGAGCCTCGACTTTAATCTCAAACATCGCTAGTCCTCATCGAGGAACGATATAAGCTCATCAGCGTTATTGAATGACGGGCTGTCGTCTGGCAGAATCCCCAACTCATGAGCCTCGGCAATCACCATGGCGCGCCTCGTCGCCTCGTTGGGAACTTCGGATCGACCAACGATCTCAAAAGGAATCTTTCGCTGATTTACCAGCTGCCGAACAGCAAGGTTGAGATACGAATTGAGACTCAGACCAACCGTATCCAAGAACTCAGTCGCCTGTTCCTTGAGCCCCTCTTCGATGCGAACCGTCGTAGGCTTAACCGTTGCAGTAGACATACGCGACCTCCTCGCTCTCGTCTTTTGCATCAGTATACCCAATATAGATGGCAGTCTGATGTTAGCTAGCATCAGACTGCCATTATTCATCTATAAGCGAAGAAGCCTTGTCCCTACATCAGCCCGCTCAGGGCGATGTCGACGGCCTCGTTGAGGTCGTCGGTAATGTGCACCAGCTCCGGATCGAGCGGGCTAATCATACCGGCGTCCATCACCGGGCCGTTGAGCCAGTCGAACAGGCCCTGCCAGTACTCGGTGCCCACCAAAACGAGCGGCATACGCTTGACCTTGTGCGTCTGCACCAGCGTGAGCACCTCGAACATCTCGTCGAGCGTGCCAAAGCCGCCGGGAAACACGATGGCGCCCGAGCTGTATTTGACGAACATGGTCTTGCGCACAAAGAAGTAACGAAAATCCATGCCGAGGTTCACGTATTTGTTGAGCCCGTGTTCGTGCGGAAGCTCGATACCCAAGCCGACCGACTTGCCGTTCACGCTCGCCGCTCCCCTGTTGGCCGCCTCCATGACGCCGGGGCCACCGCCGGTGATAACCGCCACGCCGCGTTGGGCGATTTTGCGACCGACCGTGCGAGCCGCCTTGTAGAGCGGATCTGTCTTGGGCGTGCGGGCACTGCCGAAGATGGTCACCGCAGGACCAAGCTCGGCAAGCGCGCCAAAGCCATCGACGAACTCTGCCTGAATGCGCAGCACGCGCCAGGGGTCGGTGTGCAACCAGTCGGTCGAGTCCTCGGGTGCCAGCAGGTTGGCGTAGGTGTTGTCCTTGGGAATCATGGGGCCGCGCATGACCACGGGACCGCGCCGGTACGTCTCGTCGTAAGCCGGCTCGCCCTCGACGTTCTCATTCTTAATCATGGGCACTCCTATCGAAAATAGAAACGGGCGGGGTCGACGCCATGCGTCAAACACCCGCCCGAACATCAACTATTCGGTATGGTACCCACGATGCATCAAGTGCTTGCAAGGCATCGGTCAGCGGTCGCGGCTCTTAGTAATCCACCGCCGCAGGACTGTTCATCCAGTCGCTCACAAACGCGCCGTAGCGGCCCTCGATAATGGCCTGACGGGCACGCTGCATAAGGTTGAGCAGGTAGTAAATGTTGTGCATCGACAGCAGAATACCGCCGAGCATCTCCTTCTGCGTGACCATGTGACGGATGAGCGCACGGCTGTAGCCGCCCGTGCACACCGGGCAGGTGCAGGTGGGGTCGATGGGGCCGTCGTCGTGCGCAAAGCGCGCGTTGCGGAAGTTAAGGCGACCTTCACTGGAGAACGCCGTACCCATGCGGCCGGTGCGCGTCGGCAGCACGCAGTCGAACATGTCGATGCCCACGCCAACGCCGCGCACGAGCGTGGTAGGGTTGCCGACGCCCATGAGGTAGCGCGGCTTGTGCTTAGGCATGTACTCGGAAACCAGCGGTGTCAGCGTCTCGAACATGGTCTCGTGGTCTTCGCCCACCGAATAGCCGCCGATGCCGTAACCCGGGAAGTCGCCGCACTCCTCCAGATGGCGCAGCGAGCGCAGGCGCAGGTCCAGGTGCATGCCGCCTTGGACGATGCCAAAGAGCGCCTGGTCATCGCGGGTATGCGCCTTATAGCAGCGCTCGGCCCACATACTCGACAGCTCAACGGCGCGCTCGACGTAGGCGCGCGTGGCGGGATAGCCCGGGCACTGGTCGAGCTGCATGCAGATATCGGAGCCGAGCTTCATGGCGATTTCCATGTTGTCCTCGGGCGTCCAGAACACGTGGCGGCCGTCGTAGTCGTTGACGATAAAGCGCACGCCCTCGTCGGTGAGCTTGACGGCGTCGTTGTGGCTGAACACCTGGAAGCCGCCCGAATCGGTAAGAATGGGGCCGTGCCAGTTCATAAACTTGTGCAGGCCGCCCAGCTCGGCAATGGTGTCCTCGCCGGGACGCATGGACAGGTGATAGGTGTTGGCAAGCACGATCTGGGCGCCGAGCTGTTTGACGGTCTCGGTAGGAATACCCTTGACGTTTGCCTTGGTGCCCACGGGCATAAAGATTGGCGTCTCGATATCGCCGTGCGGGGTGTGCAGTACGCCGGCACGCGCGTGCGTCGTCGGGTCCTCGGCGATCAGGTCGAATTTAAAAAGGCTCTGGTCCATAAACTGGAACTCCTTGGTTGCGGTTCATACGCAAACCATTATACGGGCAACCCGCAAGGAGCACCGACTCGACAGAAACTGACGCAAAGGGGGGCAGCAAACGAGCGTGGATTTTCGGACGCCCATCTCATGAGAGTGGATAATCTCCCACTTTTGCCCGAAACACAGACCAAAAACGGGAGATTATCCACTCTCGTTCGGCGGGTACTCATTTAAGTACGTCCCCAATGAGTGGAGCTATTTACCAGCCACGCCAACGCCGATGTTTTGGGAATGTCAGCGAGCGGTCGCCAGAGCGAACAAATTGGCATGAAAAGAGGACGGCATAGACCTTCTGGTCTGTCTCTTATACACATCTGACGCTGCCGACGAACTCTAGGGTGTA
>CABSNH010000147.1 GCA_902478985.1 uncultured Collinsella sp. | reverse complement strand
TAGCGGGTGGTTCAAAGCTGGCCGCTGCGCGGCCAGCAGACTAAAGTCTTGAAAATGAAAGGGCGCAGCGATTGTTTCGCTGCGCCCTTCGGCGTCTTTTCAGTCGTAGATTGTCGGAGCGGGCACGAGTTGCCAAGCTGTGCCTAGATGATTTACCCCAAGGACGTACAGGTCAAGCTCCTCGTCGTAGAACACCGGCTCGCCCGTGTGCCCCATGACAAACGACGGGTCCTGTATGATGTACCACTGGAAAATTTCCTCCCATGGCGCCCAGTCCCCACTTACAAGCTCAAGCGGGCGTTTTGCCATCTCGTTTGCGAGCACCATGTTCCCGCACGTCTCGGCGAGGTCGGCGTAGGTCTTGATGCCGTAGTCACTCATCGCTTTTCCCCTCCGCTTCCCGCTCCTCGATTCGCTTGAGACATTCAGCCACGCAGTAGCGCATGGTGCGCAGGGTCTCGCAGTCGATGCTCTCCGCGAGGATGTCCCCGTCGAGGACGACCTCGCCCAGAGCGTTCACGAACCGCCACTCCATCACGTTGTCGATGCGCTTGAGCACGTCCTTCAGGGTGCCGCTGTCGCGCATAGGGGCGTTGCCGTCCACCTTCGCCATGCGCTCAAGCTCCTTGGCCTTCGCCGAGCAGATGCGGGCGGTGCGCCTGAGCACCTGCGCCCTCCACATGGCCTCCTCCTGGGGGCTGCTGGGTTCAAGACGCTCCCTGTCCATCGTGTACCTCCTTATCTTCGTTTCAGAGGCACCCGACGCCGCAGGCGTCTTTCACGCATGCCCATCCAAAGCCCAGCGAAAGACCTTCGCAGGGGCTTTGTTCGGGCAGGGGCGCGAAAAGGTCTCAGAACAGCCCACCGAAAGACCTCGAAAAGCCCTTCAAAGGCCGGTGCGCTGTTGCTGATCCTGTTTCGCGGTATTCCGGAGCATCTGGGCAAAAAACAAGGGGAGCACCCGCTATGCGGATGCTCCCCTTGTTCGGGAAACGGACACCTGCACGCGACCGTAGGGAGCGCGCGGGTCTGTGAGGGCCATGCCCGAACACAGTACGTGCCGTGATGATGCTGTCGTTACTGACGAGCACCACATCTCACTTGCGTGAGATGGGAACCCATCGGTTGCGGGCGTCGGTGCCCACTTGCGCGGGCACGCCACCCGTTACTGACGAGCACCACACGAACTGCAATACACGTAGTCCACGTAAGATTCGGTCGTGTAGGAACCGTGGTCTTCCTTGTGGGAACCAGTCTGAACCGTCTGGTTCTCGTAAACAGGCTCGGTGTAATGGTTGCCCACATAGCCCTGCTTGATAAGTGCTACCATGTGCGCCTTGACATCATTGATGTCAGTGGTAGTGTAACCGTCCTCAGGGAATACCCAGCGAGTTCCAGTCTGAACCTGCTGAGTGCCGTAGTCGGGCACGTCGACCCAGTTGCTCACCCAGACATTGCGGGTAGCCGTGTGGTTCACCCAAGTGTGCGTGTGGGCGGGCTTGGAAGGCTGGCTGGACTGAGAAGGCTTGCTGGAAGTAGAACCAGAGTTCGAAGAGCCGTTGCTGGAAGACTGGGAACCAGTGTTGCTGTCGGCCTTATTGCCGTCGTTCTTGGCAGACGGGGTCGTCTGGGCAGGCTTGTCGTTGACATCGACGTCCTTGTCGGCGTCAGTCGCCTCCTGCTTGGTCTTGTCGCTCGCGTTCGGGTTCTTGGCGACGTTGCCGTCGAGCTTGTCGAGGATGCCGGTACCGGCATCACCCTTCAGGGTCTCGTCGCCCTTCTTGATGGCGTCCTTGGTCTTGTTGACGATGTCGGCGAGCATGTCGTCGGTTACCTTGTCGGCGGGAATCTGCGCCATAGGGCAGTTGACGGCGGGTGCGGTCTTCGCGTCGGCGTCGACGGTGATGTCGACGGGAGCGCCCGTGTCGTAGATGTCGAAGGCGGAACCGTCGGAGTTGACGGGGCTGACGAAGCTCACGGTGTAGTCGCCCTCTGCGAGTTCGACCGTGGAAGTGCCCTTGTTGCCGTCGGCATCAGGGGTCACCGCGTGGTAGAAGTCCACGTCGTTGCCCTCGATATGGGCGATGGCGGGCGTGGAGTTCTCGTCCCAGCCGTGGTCGGCCGTGACGCTGAGGGTCACATCGACGGTTCTTGACTCCTGCTGTTCTGGTTGTTGCTCGGACGTTGCGAACGCTCCACTTGCCACGGCTATCGCAACAATGATCGCAACAACGATCGCAGCGGCTATCGCTGCGGCTTGGGGCTTATGCGAGCGCGCCCACTGGGATAATCCGTTCATTATCCATCCCCTTTTCTTTCATGGTGGTTTCGAGTTGCCTCGTTATGTCAACCGCGTCATTACTTAGCGCTTTCCCATCGCGCGAGCCATCCAGTCGAGGTTGCCGCTCGCACTGGCGGTGTTCGCGTTTATCTGCTGAGCCTGATTGAGAATCTGCCCCTGCATGAACAGGTTGCCTATTTGCAGCATGTTGCCGATGCGCTGCTGGTTGAGAATCTGCTGCTGGCCCGCTTCCATGCGGCGCTGGTGCATCTCGGTCTCGTAGAGGTTGACCATCTCCTGTACGGTGGTGGCGCGATGGTTGCGCACGGCAGCAAGGAAGAAGTCCACGGCTTCGATGCTGTCGTAATCCATGGGGTACCACGGGGCGACCTGCGAAGCCCATTGCTGCTGTACGGCGAAAATCTCCTGCTTGGTTTGCTCGATGCTCTGGGCTAGGGCCTGGTTGTTGGCTTCAACTCGTTGGTTGCTTTGGTCAATCGCGGCATTTCTCTGGGAGCGGCTTTTGTCCGCCGTCTTCGCTATGACCTTGTATAGAATCGCACCGATGATAGCTGAGACGATGAGGTTCACGATATTCCAGACCGCCAATTGAAGCTCCGTGCCTCCCATCGAGAAGAACGGAAGGGTAGGGAGATACGTTATCACCTTAAGTGGCGTGCTCGTGATAAGCGTGAACGCGATAAGGAAGCCCCCGATTGCATAGAGAACAGGGTGCCTTTTAGTCTTCTTTTCCGTCTTGGCGGCAAACTGAGTGGTGAGCTGGTTGATGCGTTGCTGAAGACTGACCACGCGGTGCATCAGGTTATGAGCGATTGTGATACCCGATAGCAGGTTTTCCTGCTCGTTCATTGGCGTCATCGCATTACCTCCTGTTTTTTTGACTCACTAACGCTCTCGCCTCGTTCGTAAGAATGAGGCCTCAAACATTAACTGCATGCATGAAATACAGCCTTTCCAGTTTATTATATTTGAGGCTAATCGCCCATACGATTCAAGGCAACTTGATTTTGACGGGCGGTTAAAATGAAATACTTCGACATAGGACAGCGCATCAGGCGCTACCGCAAAGCCTGCGGGCTGTCGCAGGAGGCGCTCGCGCAAAAAGTTGGAATATCGGTAACGCACATGAGCCACATCGAAACGGGCAACACCAAGCTGAGCCTGCCCGTGCTCGCAAAGATTGCAGAGGAGCTGTCGGTAGGCACCGACGCTTTGCTCAGTGACGCCCCAAAACCCGACAAGGCAAAGCTTTCCGCCGAGGTACAAGAGATTCTTGATTCGTTCGAGATTGACGAGTTGCCCGTTGCGGTTGAGGTGCTCCGAGCGCTCAGAGATAGCCTGGCGAAACGCAGGGCCTAAGGCTTTTTTCGCTCATACATATTACCATACAGATTACTTTGGGCATTTTTGCCCCAAGACAACGAAAAAGCCCTGAACCGTTTTACCAGTTCAGGGCTGAAATTTTGGTCGCGGGGGCAGGATTTGAACCTACGACCTCCGGGTATTGTAGTGCTATAA
>CABSNH010000146.1 GCA_902478985.1 uncultured Collinsella sp. | reverse complement strand
GCAAGAAGTCAGGGAAGCGGGCCCACCCGTCCTATTGCACGAGGTACACGCAAACGGCGCGTCTGCGGTCTCGAGTAAAGCCAAAACCGCAGCCGCTCCGAATGAAGAGAGGGGGATTCCCCGTCATGATGCAAAAGATACAACGTTTCGGCGGTGCAATGTACACGCCTGCAATTCTTTTCGCATTTTCCGGAATCGTCGTCGGCCTGGGTACGTTGTTTACCACCGAGGCGATCTTTGGCGAGATGGCCACTGCGGGCCATCTTTGGTTTGATTGCTGGAATGTGCTGCTCCAGGGTGGTTGGACGCTCTTTAACCAGATGCCGTTGCTGTTTTGCGTAGCGTTGCCAATCTCGCTCGCGAACAAGCAGAACGCTCGCTGCTGCATGGAGGCTTTGGCCATCTACCTTACCTTCAACTACTTTGTAAGCACAATCTTGGGGCAGTGGGGCCCTGTCTTTGGTGTTGACTACTCTGTCGAGGCGGGCAGCGGTACTGGTCTTGCCACTATCGCAAGCATCAAAACGCTTGATATGGGCATCATGGGCGCGCTCATTATCTCTGGTATCGCCACGATGCTGCATAACAAGTTCTTCGACACCGAACTTCCTGAGTGGCTGGGCGTGTTCTCGGGTTCCGTGTTCATCTATATGATCGGTTTCTTCGTTATGGTTCCGGTCGCTCTTATCGCCTGCCTGGTGTGGCCGCATGTTCAGGCTGCTATCTCTGCCTTCCAGGGATTCATCCTTTCCGCCGGTACGTTTGGCGTGGGTGTCTTTGCTTTCTTCGAGCGCGTGCTGATCCCTACAGGCCTGCACCACTTTATCTATACGCCGTTCTATTACGACAACGCGGCGGTCAACGGCGGCATCTTTGCTGCTTGGGCCAATATCCTGCCCCAACTTGCTGCCGATCCGAGCATTGCTCTTAAGGATGCCGCACCCTGGGCTGCCTATACCTGCCCTGGTTGGACTAAGGTCTTCGGCTCGCTTGGCGTCGCCATTGCGTTTTATATGACCGCCAAACCCGAGCGCAAGCAGCGCGTCAAGGCTCTGCTGATCCCGGTCACCCTTACCGCTATGCTTTGCGTTATTACCGAGCCGCTTGACTTCACCTTCCTGTTCATCGCGCCTGGCCTGTTCGTCGTCCACTGCGTGCTCGGAGCGCTTGGCTGCATGGCTCAAAACCTCCTTGGCGTCGTGGGCATCTTCGACGGCGGCATCATCTCGATGCTCTCGTGGGACTGGCTGCCCCTTTGGGCCGCACATGGTCTGCAGTACGCCATCTCCATCCTTGTCGGTCTGTGCTTTACCGCTCTTTGGGTCGTGGTCTTCCGTTTCCTGATCGTCAAGTTCGACTTTAAGACCCCCGGTCGCGAGGATGACGATGTTGAGGTCGAGCTCAAGTCCAAGGCCGACTACAAGCAAAAGCAGGGCGGTGCTGCTGCTGGCAAATCGGTCGCCCAGAGTAAAGATGATGAGCGCTTGGTGCTTGCCGAGAACATCCTCAAGCTGCTCGGTGGCGCGGATAACATCATCGATGTAACTAACTGCGCTACCCGTCTGCGCGTTAACGTCAAGGACAAGGGCGTCGTTGCACCCGAGGCTTCCTTCAAGGCGATCGGTACGCATGGCTTGGTGGTCCAAGGTCAGTCAATCCAGGTCATCATCGGCCTTACCGTCCCGCAGGTTCGCGAGAAGTTCGAGAGTCTTCTGAAGTTCGAGAGTCTTCTGTAAACCATCGTCCATCGAAACAATCGGCCTTGCAGAGCCGGTATGCACCGCAAGGCCGATTCTGGAGATAAAAAACTCCACTTCTAGGTAACAATTCCAAACCGTGCAGGCCGCGTACGGGGATGGATTGAGCAAGCGGCCAGAATGAGGAGGACATCATGTCCAAGAAAAACTATGCCGTGACCATTGCCGGCGGTGGCTCTACCTTCACTCCGGGCATCGCCCTGATGCTGCTTGAGGAGCGCGATCGCTTCCCGGTCAACAAGGTGACCTTCTACGACAACAACGCCGAGCGTCAGGAGACCGTGGCCAAGGCCTGCGAGATCTACTTCCACGAGAACGCCCCCGAGGTTGAGTTTAGCTACACCACCGACCCCGAGACCGCATTCACCGGGACCGACTTCGTGCTTGCTCACATCCGCGTCGGCCTGTACGCCATGCGTGAGCTCGACGAGAAGATTCCTCTCAAGTACGGCTGCGTTGGCCAAGAGACCTGCGGTGCCGGCGGTATCGCCTACGGCATGCGCTCCATCGGTGGTGTCATCGAGATCCTCGACTACATGGAGAAGTACAGCCCCAACGCCTGGATGCTCAACTACTCCAACCCCGCGGCCATCGTCGCCGAGGCCTGCCGCGTGCTGCGCCCCAACAGCCGCATCATCAACATCTGCGACATGCCGATCGACCTCATGGATAAGATGAGCCGTATGTGCGGCATCAAGGATCGTCGCGAGCTGCAGTATAGCTACTACGGCCTCAACCACTTTGGTTGGTGGAGCAAAATCTACGACAAGGACGGCAACGACCTTATGCCGCAGATTAAGGAGCACATGGCTAAGAACGGCTACCTGGACGGCATCGAGCACGAGGCCGGTAAGGAGCAGCATGTCGAGGAGAGCTGGATTCACACCTTCGGCAAGGCCAAGGATGTCTATGCTGTCGATCCCGAGACGATTCCCAATACCTACCTCAAGTATTACCTGTACCCGGACTATGTCGTCGAGACGTCTGACCCCAACTACACTCGCGCCAATGAGGTTATGGACGGCCGCGAGAAGAAGGTCTTTGGCGCTTGCCGCGACATCATCGCCAAGGGTACTGCCAAAGACGGCGGCTTTGAGCCGGATGTACATGCCAACTACATCGTCGACCTTGCCTGCGCACTGGCCGAGAACACGCTCGAGCGCTTCCTGCTGATCGTCCCCAACGATGGCGCTGTGCCCAACTTCGACCCGACGGCCATGGTCGAGGTGCCTTGCATCGTCGGTTCCAACGGCTTTGAGAAGATTTGCCAGGGCCCGATCCCGCAGTTCCAGAAGGGCCTGATGGAGCAGCAGGTTTCCGTCGAGAAGCTCGTTGTCCAGGCTTGGGTCGAGGGCAGCTACCAGAAGCTCTGGCAGGCACTCACGCTCTCCAAGACCATTCCTTCGGCGAGCGTTGCTAAGCAGATCCTGGACGAGCTCATCGAGGCCAACAAGGATTTCTGGCCCGAGCTTAAGTAAGGACTACTGTCTCGAACCTCACGCATCTCTGCTTCATTTGCGCCGCCGCGGTGTCCGGATTCGCCCGGATGCTGCGGCGGCGCTATACTTATACGGTTTGAAGTACCTGTACCAAAAGGAGCTGTCGTGTCCCTTTCCATCGGTATCGTGGGCCTGCCCAACGTGGGCAAGTCGACGCTGTTCACCGCGCTTACCAAAAAGACCGGCCTTGCCGCCAACTACCCGTTTGCCACGATCGACCCCAACGTGGGTATCGTCGATGTGCCCGATAGCCGCCTGCAAAAGCTTGCCGACATCGTCAACCCCGGTCGCATTGTGCCGGCGACGGTCGAGTTTGTCGACATTGCAGGTCTGGTGAAGGGCGCTAACGAGGGCGAGGGCCTGGGCAACCAGTTCTTGGCAAACATCCGCGAGACCGATGCCATCTGCGAGGTCGTGCGCTACTTTAAGGACCCCAACGTCATGCGTGAGGTGGGCCGCACGGGCGAGTTCGTCGACCCCGCCGGTGACGCCGATACCATCATGACCGAGCTCATCCTGGCCGACATGGGCACGCTCGAGAAGCAGCTGCCCAAGCTCGAGAAGGAGGCCAAGCGCGACAAGGAGCTCATGCCCAAGTT
>CABSNH010000145.1 GCA_902478985.1 uncultured Collinsella sp. | reverse complement strand
CGGCAGCGGCGAGCTTGCGATCGGCGTCGGCTGCAGGAGCCTTCACCTTATTGAAGAGCTTCTGCACAGCACCGGCGGCAGAGTCGGTCACGCTCGACACAGCATTGCTGGCCTCGGCCATGCTGCCCGTAACCTCGGAAATGTCGCGAACCACGGCTTCGACCTCTACGAGATTGGAGGTAAGGGCATCAACTGCCGTCTTGCTCGACTTAAGCAGCGGCTCCATCTGGGCAAGCGCCGGCGTAAGCTCATCGACAGCGCCATCGAGCTTTGCCACCACAGGCTGAGCCTCGGCGATGGTGTTGTTGAGGTCGTTCACGGTCTTATCGAGCGAGTCGACAACATTGCGGGTCTTGCGCAGGGTAAGCGCGAGCTCAGCGATGGCCCACACGCCGGCAACGGCGAGCAGCAGCAGGGCGATTTGAATGGGACTCATACAAGCCTCCCGGAAGAATCGAAATACAGACGGTTTCCATGGTACCCCAAAGGGGACCGAACATGCCAAGAGCAGCAACGAGGGATAAAATTATCAGCAGCTACTTCGGTGCATTCCCGCTGCGGTCGCGTTCGCTTTGCTCTACGCGCCATTCTTCCCAACCGCGGCCGGCAGGCTGCCAGAACGCGCCGCGCTCCAGTCCCTCGGGCAAATAGCGCTGATCGACCCAGCCTTCGGGATAATCATGTGGATACTTATACACGCCGTAATCATCGCTGCCCGGGCGATGGCGATCGCGCAGATAACTCGGCACCTCGCGAAGCCCACTAGAATGGATATCGGCCAGCGCCGCATCGATCGAAGCCTCGCACGCGTTGGATTTTGGCGCCAAGCACACATAGAGAGCTGCCTGAGCCAGGTTAATGCGGCACTCGGGATAGCCGATGACCTCGGCAGACTTAAACGCGGCATGTGCCACCAAAAGCGCCTGCGGGTCGGCGTTCCCAACGTCCTCAGAAGCCTGAATCATAATACGGCGTGCAATAAACTTAGGATCCTCCCCTACATCGATCATGCGCGCAAGCCAGTAGACCGTGGCATCGGGGTCGCTACCGCGCATGGACTTGATGAACGCACTGATGATGTCGTAGTGCATGTCGCCGTTTTTGTCATACGTAAAGCCGCGACGCGGGTTGGCGATCTTCACGTCATCCACGGTGATGGGATAGCGCTCCCCCGCCGCCGGCGCTGGCGTTCCCTCGGTATCGGGACGCGTGACGGCAATCTCGCTCGCAAGTTCGAGCGTCGTGAGCGCCGAGCGAGCGTCACCCGCTGCCAGCGTGCAGATGGTCTTAACCGTATCCTCATCGGCCGAGAACTTGCCGTTCAAACCCTGCGGTGCCTCAAGCGCACGTTCAATAAGCGTGGCGACATCCTCATCCTTCAGATGCTCAAGCTCCACCACACGCCCGCGCGAGAGCAATGCCGAATTGACCTCGAAGTACGGATTCTCCGTCGTGGCGCCAATCATAATGACGGTACGGTTCTCAACCGCATGCAGCAAGGCATCCTGCTGAGACTTGGAGAAGCGGTGAATCTCGTCGATAAACAGGATGGTGCGGCGGTCGTAGGTATTCAGGCGCGTCTTGGCCTCGTCAATCACGCGGCGCAAGTCCTTCACGGTGCCCGTCACAGCGCTGACCTCGACAAACTCACTCTTGGTATGGTTGGCGATGATGTGGGCCAGCGTCGTCTTGCCCGTACCGGCCGGCCCATACAGAATCACGCTCGACAGAACGTCATGCTCAATCGCAGCACGCAGCCACGAGCCCTTACCGACGGCCTTTTGCTGGCCCACGTACTCGTCGAGCGAATTGGGTCGCATGCGCACCGCAAGCGGCGCATTTTTAAAGGAACGCTCGCGCGTCGAGGCAGAAAAAAGGTCGTCCATAGCCATCCCGTGCATCAATCAAAAACGTTTTCCACTAACAGTATACCGAATATATACGAACTACCGTTCGTTAATATAGGTACGATGCGGAAACTCCAGACCAGGGAATAGCTTGCTTGTCAGCTCGCAGAAATAGCCGTCCGTCATGCTCGCGATGTAATCCACCACCGCTTGATCCTTGTCGTTCTGCCAGGCATAGGCGCGATCGTAGTAGGAAAGCTGCTGCTCGATGCGAGAAATGTGGTGTTTAAAGATATACGAGGACTCGTCACCACTGTTTAGATCCCGCAGGCAACGGTCGTAGAGCTTTTCGAACGCCTCGCGCAGCTCCACCTCGGAATCGCCTTCGATACCGCCCTTGCTATAGATCTTCTCGTAGTTCTCGCGCTTAGCTCGGCGGATTTCCTCAAACAGGTCCTCGCTCATCTCGATGCGCGGCTTACCATAGCTGTGCTCAACGATATCGATGGAGGCATGCGTGAGGATCCAACTGTTGTAGGCACCGCCCCGGCCATCATCAAAAGCGTCGGGCGAAAGCAGGCCCGCCGCGATCGCATCCTGACGGTCACGACCGACGTAGGCAAGAATATCCGAAATGCGAACGACGCAGCCCTCGAGCGTCATGGGACGCAGATGCTCAATTGCGCTATAGCCCGTGGCAATGCAATCCTCAACCGTCTGGTCAAACTGGTCAAAGGAGCCCATGTCCGAGAGCTCAAACACACGCTGCTCGTACTCGCCGTTATGGCATAGCACGCCGTCGAGCGTCTGGAGCGACACGTTGCGGCCATACAACGCGTCGAGCACGCGGACCGACTGCACGTTATGGAAAAAATAACGCCCCGTACGCTCGTGATAGATATCGTTGAGGAAGCGCTCGCCGGCATGGCCGAAAGGCGTGTGTCCCAAGTCGTGGCCCAGGCCAATCGCCTCGATCAGATCGCAATTGAGCCCCAGGGCGCGACCGATATCGCGCGCAATGCGGGAGACGAGCTGCACGTGCAAACCGCGGCGTGACAGATCGTCATTGCTACGGAAGCTAAAGACCTGCGTTTTGCCTGCATAACGGGTGTACGCCGGAAGATGAAGTATCTTTTCGGTATCGCGCATAAACGCCGGCCGCATAAGCGTGCCTTTGTCGGCGGCGCGATCAATTCGACGAATGACCTGATCGTCGTTGCAACGATACAGGTTGACATAGCCCGAAGCACGATCGGCGGCAATGCGCTCGACAAGTTCGGGCGACAACGCCGAGGGAATACGGTCCATGCGCGCCTTAATGACGGCCGTTTCTTGATTAGTTGCCATGGCATGCTCCTTAAGAAGGATGCGCAATCGGTTACAAAGTGCAGCCCACAACCTCGATTATGGCAAAAATCGGCACCAAAAACGGGAGCAATGGCAGGGAGCGTGATTTTGTGAAGAGGCAAAAGAGGGCAAGGACCAGGAGCGCGGCGGCAAATGCCACGATGCCACCCATAGGGTCGAGCGTGCAAAGCGCGAAGAGTGCCTTGGCATCTCCCATGCCGATGCCCGGGGTTTGGCGAAGACGACGCCAGAGGGACTCAGTCAGCACGAGAGCAAGATACACGATGACGGCAAGGCCTGCGTGGTCAAGCGCTATGTTCAAACCGAGGTCGAGCCAGACGCCTGCAAGCGCCGCCACCGCACACGCGCCGGCAAGCTCATTGGGGAACCGTCGCTCGCGGACATCAATCGCCGCGCCGGCAATGATGCAGAGCCAAAACGGGATATATACCATCGTGCACCTCCATGGACAGCTGCTCAAATGCAAAAACCACCACAAAGGTGCCTGTCCCCTTTGTGGTGGTTTTGATGGTGGCTATTTAGCGCCTTGCATGACCTCGTCGAGAGTAACGTTGACGGCGTGCTGCGTCGGGACCCAGTCGACCTTCAGGAACAGCGCTGCCACCGTGATGGGGATATAGCTGAACATAAAGATCGGGAAGGTAAACAGGTTGG
>CABSNH010000144.1 GCA_902478985.1 uncultured Collinsella sp. | reverse complement strand
CGAGATTTCTGCCTGTCTCGTGGGCTCGGAGATGTGTATAAGAGACAGGTCGAAGTGCATGATCTCGATCTTCTCGGTCTCCTTCATGTGTGTCCTCCCATCACATGTGCGCAATTCTATACATCGCGCTTCTTGCTGATACCAATTATAGCCATACGATTGCTTGTTATTTAATACCAATCCAAACTCACGGAGATTTGCGGCGAACGGTCGGTTTCCTCGCCCGAGTGGTATTACAACGCCAATAGTTGTCTATTTCGAGCGCTACTGCCAACGGGTTCCCCACAACTCGCCAGCTATAAAAGCGTTGCGCCAGACCCGCCCAAGCGTTTCCGGCGCAACCGCGCGGTTTAGTTATTCGGCTTCCATCTCCGCTGTCACACGGCGATACATCTCGATAACCTGAGTCGTCGCCTTGGACGGATCCTGATAGTAGCGGCCATCACACGTCTCGGCCGAGACATAGCCCGTATAGCCGTGGCGCATGAGTGCCTCGAGGTCGGCACGCATATCACGCTCGCCGTCGCCCCAGGCAAGATGCGTCGTGCCGCCGCCCACATCTACAAAGTGGGTGTGAACGATCTTGTCGCCCAAAACCTCAAAGTAGCCGTCGATCGTGTCGCCGGCAACTTCCATGGCACCAAAGTCGATACAGGCCTTCAGGTTGGGACGATCGACCGCCTCGAGGATGCGCGCGACATCCTGTGCGGTGTTGACCAACACGGACTCCGACGGCTGCAGGGCCTCGAGCGCGACGCGAATACCGCGCGTATCGGCGTAGTCGCACACCGAGCGCAGCATGGCAACGCTGCGGGCCCAGGCGTCCTCAGCCGGCTCGTCCAGATAGGCCCAACCACTCGTCACCAGAATCTGCGGCACGCCCAACTCAACGGCAACGTCGATCACATTCTTAAAGTACGAGAGGATGCGTTTTTGGCCCGCCTCACCGCGCACCGCGACGTTCCACGGCTTGGGGTTGTTCTGCTCGGGGCACACGCACACGATCTTGATACCGTATTGGGCGGCAAGATCGCGAATCTTATCCACCGAATCGTGCTCATGGCAATCCACATACAGGTGCATCGAGCCGGTCCACAGCTCGATATTGCGATAGCCGGCCTCACCTGCAGCCTTAAAAAACGTCTCGATGCTGTAGTAACGATGGTTGATGTTCATGAGCGAAAGCTCGGGTACGACCATAGCCCTCCCCTTTCGTACAGAGTTTTAAAAAACAGGGGGCCGCCGCAGATGCGACAAGCCCCCCAAAGATCGACGCAACCGTTAGACGCGATGGAAGCGCGATTCGAACATATTAGGCAAGCACGCCAAAGTAAGCGCCGATGATGCCCACGACCATGGTGCAGAGGATCAGGACCATCGGGTTGATCTTCTTGGAGAGCAGCCAGTAGTAGAGCCAGAAGGCGGCCATACCGAGCATACCGGGCATGATGCCGTCCAGGATGTCCTGGAGAGTCTGGGCGGAGTCGCCCTGACCGATGGCGATGGGCAACGAAGCCCAGAACATGTCCTTGCTCATGGCGCCGACGACCATAACGCCGACAATGCCGACGCAGGCCATGATCTTTTGCATCAGGCCGGTCTTCTGAGCCTCGTCGAGGAAGCCAATGCCTAGCTCATAACCCTTGATAGCGCCAAAGATACGAATCAGGAACGCCGGGATGTTGTAGACGAGCAGGAAGGCGATGGGGCCAAAGACGTTGCCGGCCTGGCACAGGCTGATGCCCACGGCAGCGGCGACGACGCGCAGGGTGGACAGGAAGAAGGAGTCACCCAGGCCGGAAAGCGGACCCATGAGGGCGGCCTTGATGTCGTTGACGCTCTCGGGCTCAACCTCGCCACGAGCGACCTTTTCTTCCATGGCCATCGCGATGCCACCCACGAAGGGAGCGAGCTGCGGGGTGATGTTGAAGAATGCGCTGTGACGGTGCAAGGCCTCGGCGTAATCATCGGGACGGCCGGCATAGATCTTCTTGAGCATGTTGGCGACCATCAGGCAGAAAGCAATGTTCATCTGCTTGTAGTAGGTCCAAGAGAATTCCATGCCCAGGGCGCCGGTGTTCACGGCGCTCTTAATGAGGTCGGAGCGAGTAATCTGGTTCTCGGAATTAGAAGTCATCGTCCTCATCCCCTTCCACAGAAAGCTGGGACTGGGCGCCACCAAGGCCCAGCAGGTCGTACTTGTCGATGCCGATGATGATTGCGATCAGGGCGACGCCGAGGACGGGCACGTTGGCATAGGAGCACAGCAGGAAGCCCAGGAAGTAGAACGGCACGAGCTGCTTGGTAAGCACCAGACGGCCGAGCATGGCGAAGCCCATGGCAGGCAGGATGTTGGCTGCGACGCCAAAGCCATCGAGGACGAACGTCGGGATGAAGTCGAGCAGGCCCTGAACGGCGTCGGCACCCAGATAGAAGGAGACCGAGCACAGGATAAAGGCCAGGACGACAATCACGAGACCGATAATCCAGTGCATAGCGTAGATACCCTTGAGGTTACCCTTGCTGGCAAAGACGTCGGCACGGTCGACCAGAAGGGGCATACCGGCGTTGACGACGTTCTTAATGGCCAGGCACAGAGTGGCGATGGGCATCGCGAGCGCGATAGCGGCCTCGGTGCTCTGACCCAGCTGAATAGCGAAGGCGCAGGCGAGCACACCGCCAATACACTCATCGGGCGGCACGTAAGCGCCGATGGAGATTGAACCCATGAAGAGCAGCTCGAGGCTCGCACCGATGGCGAGGCCGGACTGCAGGTCCCCGAGGACTATGCCGACGAGCGGGCACAGAACGATCGGGCGGAACGCATAGAGCGTACCGAGCTGATAATCGAGCTTACCGAAGGCAGCGATAAGTCCGATGAGGATCGCTTGAACAAGCATTGTTCCTCCCTTTGATCCCTCTTGGATCCGCGCGGCGATTCCCGACTTGTCAGCGCGCCCTTTTCCATGCCGACAATCGCCTAGACAGATCCAGCTTGTACCGGTGTGCTGTTAACACCTAAACCGGTGCAAATGATTTGATACCAATTATATAGTCATGAGAAAACTATTTAATACCAATCGCTCAACGGGCGTGTACTCCCGGTGAACGGTAGATGGGGGTAACGGGTAAAGCGTTTATCCGGTACGCCCACGAATAGGGGCGGCGCCGTGCGCGCCGCCCGTGGTTCCCAATTAGAGGGCGCTTAGGGCATCGACCTTGGGGTCGTCGGCCAGAGCGCGAATCTCGACCTCGACACCGCGGCCGACGAGCTCACGAATGTCCTCTTCCTCGGCAGCAGTCACAAAGATCTGGCGGGAGATCTTACGGGCATCGGGACGCTGCTCGTCCTTGGACTTGGTGTTGCCCAGGTTGATGGAGGTGATCTGCGGGCAGCCGTCGACAAGCTGCTTGGCCTCGGCGATGCTGGCGACGCAGATGATCATCTTGTACTTATCGGTAACACCGGAGTTGATGGCCTCGATGGCGTGCTCCATGTCCTTGATGACGAGCTTGACGTTGGCCGGCTTTCCCATCTTGAGCGTAGTCTTCCAGACGGGATCGTTGGCAACCTTGTCGCCAACGCAGAAGATGCAGTCAGAGCCCAAGCCCTGGACCCAAGAGACGGCCACCTGGCCATGAAGCAGACGATGGTCGACGCGAAGCAGTTGAATCATGATTGACCCCCAAAGGTCTCATGCCGGAAACCCGGCCCCATTAATAGCAGGCGGTGACTAGAACTCTTCCTCGTCATCCGCATCGGTCAGCAGGTCGTTGACAAACTTGACGCGCGTGTCGTCAGCCGCGAGGATCTCGCGGATAACCCTGTCTCTTATACACATCTCCGAGCCCACGAGACAGGCAGAAATCTC
>CABSNH010000143.1 GCA_902478985.1 uncultured Collinsella sp. | reverse complement strand
TCCCAACCGTCCATCCAGGAGCCTCAATGTCGCGCAAGTCCGCCTACAAGCAAGTGCTTTCCATCGGCACCGCCGTGGTGCTGGGGTTTGCGCTGTTCACAGGATCGCTCGACGGAGCGCCCAAGCTGCTGTCGCCGCAAAGCGATGAGCAGGCGGTAGCTCTGGCCGAGAAACAAAACGAGAGTCCCAGCCGCACCGACGACGAGGCAGACCTGGTTGCCCGGCTCGAATCGGGAACAGCGAGCTCCTCGGACCCTCAAAATAGCCAGGACGCTGGCGATGACTCCGATTCCGCCGCGACCGACACCGGTGACGACGTCTCCGCGGACAGTGCCGCCACCCCTATCGACGAGGTCGAAAACCCCGATCTCGACCGCGCCCGCGGCGTATATCTCAGCAGCATTCCCGACTACGCCGGCAACCCCTACGTTGCCCTGCGCGCCGACAGCACGCACCCGCTCGGCACGCCGTCATTCACGCTCGATGAATACGAGCGCGCCGCAGAAGAGGGCTGCTTTAAGAAGTTCTCCAAGCTCGACAGCTTGGGCCGCACCCGCAAAGCACTCGCCTGCGTGGGCCCCGAATCGCTTGGTCAAGGCGAGCGCGGCGATATCTCGCGCATCCACCCCGCCGGCTGGCACCAGCAGCGCTACGACTTTATTCCAGGCCAGAGCCTGTACAACCGCTGCCACCTTATCGCCTGGTCGCTCTGCGGCGAAAACGCCAACCGCAAAAATCTCCTCACCGGCACGCGTTATCTCAACGAAACGGGCATGCTACCGTTTGAAGAGCAGATTCTCGGCTACATCCGCGATACGGGCAACCATGTGCTCTACCGCGTCACGCCCATGTATAACGAAGAGGAGCTTGTCTGCCGCGGCGTGCGCCTTGAGGCGCAATCGGTCGAGGACCACGGCAAGACCCTCTGCTTCCACGTGTATTGCTACAACCTGCAGCCGCATGTGCAGATCGACTACGCCACCGGCCGCAACCAGGCATCCGGAGACTAGTGCCAGCCGCGCCGCCCGTAACCCAAAAAAATGATCCGTTTTCCTCCGTCCCCAAGGGATCAAATAAGGCCGCCCCGGTTACCCAGGGCGGCCTTTTCGTCAGCACCTACATTGCAGGCAAAGCCCCACGCTACTTGGCGCGGCCCTCCTCATAGCGCTCGACCAGCTTGGCCTGAACGTCATAAGGCACCTGCTCATAGCCGGCGGGCTTCATGGTAAAGTCACCCGTGCCGCGCGTGATAGAGCGCAGACGCGTCGAGTAATCCGTCAGCTCGGCCAGCGGCGCCTGGGCGATGACCACGGTGTCACCGCGCTCATCGGTCTCCATGCCCGTCACGCGACCACGCGAGGCCGAGATGTCACCCATCACGGCGCCGGCGTAGCTCTCGGGAATAGTAACCGTGATTTCCTCGATGGGCTCCAGCACCACCGGGTCGGCATCGGCGCATGCCTTGCGCAGGCCGATGCGGGCCGCCGCGCGGAACGCCATCTCGTTGGAGTCGACGCTGTGATACGAGCCGTCGTACACAGCCACGCGAATGCCCGTGAGCGGGTAGCCGGCAATGATGCCGTCCTTCATGGTCTCCTGGACGCCCTTGTCCACGGCGGGAATCAGCGAGCGCGGAATGCGGCCGCCTACGACCTCGTCCACAAACTCGTAGCCGTCGCTCGTGCCGTCGGGCCCAATAAGCGGCTCCACGCGCAGCCAGCAGTCGCCGTACTGACCGGCACCACCGGTCTGCTTCTTGTGGCGGCCCTGGGCGCTCGCCGTGCGGCGGATGGTCTCGCGATACGGAATGCGGATCGGCACGCTCTTGGCCACGACCTTGGTGCGGTCCTCAAGGCGATTGAGCAGGACCGAAACCTGCGCCTCACCCACGGCGGAGATAATGGTCTGCCCGGTCTCCTCGTCGCGGTCGATGCTCATGGTCGGATCGGCCTTGCAGGCCTTTTCGATAAACGTGTAGAGCTTCTCTTCATCGCCGCGATTCTCGGCCTCGATGGCGATGCGGTATTGCGAGTTGGGGAACTTAAACGCCGCAGCCTCGACCTTGCCGGTAATCGAGAGCGTATCGCCCGTCTCGGCCGCCAGCTTGGGCGCCACGATGATATCGCCGGCATAGGCGTGACCGACCTCGGTCATGTCGCGGCCGCACATCACATACAGGTGAGCCAGACGATCGCTCTTGCGGGTGCGCGCGTTGATCAGCTCAAGGCCCGGCTCAAGCGTGCCCGTCAGCACCTTGATAAAGCTGATACGACCCTGCTGCGGATCGGCCAGCGTCTTAAACACAAACGCCACCGGGCGGTCATCGTCGCTCGAAATCTTGAGCGAATCACCGTCGATGAGCGGCATCTCGCCGTAGTCGGTCGGCGCCGGGAAGTACGTTGCGATGTCGTCCATCAGCGAGTTGACGCCCTGCTCCTTAATACAATCGCCCGCAAAGACCGGCACAAAGATGCGCTCGGCGATCGCTTTCGACAGCAGGCCTTCGAGCTCCTCCTGCGTCAGCGTCTCCTCGCCTTCCAAGTACTTCATCATCAGCTCGTCGTCAGCCTCGGCCACCAGCTCGCACAGATGGTCATGGGCTTCCTCAGCCTGGGCACGATACTCCTCGGGAATCTCCGACTCAACGGCTTCGGTGCCGTTGCAATGGCGCGCCTTCATGCGCACCAGGTCGATGATGCCGTCAAAGTCCTCGCCCTCGCCCCAGGGAAGGGTCACGGCGCCCAGGCGCGTGCCAAAGCGCTCCTGCAGCAGTTCCATGGTGGTCGCAAAGCTGGCCTCAGAGCGCGACAGGCGGTTTACGAACACTGCACGCGCCAGGCGCAGGTCCTCGGCAGCATACCAGAGCTTAACCGTCGTAGGCTGCGGACCGGCCTCAGCGTCGACCACAAACAGAGCCGTCTCGCAGACGCTCATAGCGGCAAAGGCGTCGCCGATAAAATCGGGGTAGCACGGGGCATCGAGCACGTTGATGCGCGCGCCCTTCCAGTCGATCGGCGCAATGGTCGTCGAGATGGAGAATGAACGCTTGACCTCTTCGGGGTCATAGTCGAGCGTGGGCTTGGTGCCGTCGTGGCCGCCCAGGCGGGCGGTCTTGCCGGAAAGGTGGAGCATGGCCTCGGCGAGTGAGGTCTTGCCCACCCCGCCTTGGCCTACGAGCACCACGTTCCTTACGTTACCGGTCTTGGGAGCACCCATGATGACCTCCTTGCAGGGCCGCGCGCAATGCACGACGCCAACGGGGAGAGTTCGCGGTCGGTGCCGTCCCGGGAGCAGCATGGTCGGCAGCCGAGCCGACTCACCCTCCAAATGTCCTATGCCACCACCCTACCCTCACGGGTGACTGTCCATGCACACCTTTCGGCACACGTACGGATACAGACGGCGAAAGGAAGGAGAACGTACGCAAGGCGATTATTGGACCCCATCGATACAAATAAAAGCCGCCGCAGACCATAAGACCTGCGGCGGCTTTTTCTCAATATATAGCTGAGCCTAGCCCTCGATACGGCTCAAGAACTCACGGGTACGTTGCTCACGCGGGTGATCGATAACCTGCTCGGCAGGACCCTCCTCGACAATGCGACCGCCGACCATAAAGACCACGCGGTCGGCAACATCGCGCGCAAACTGCATCGCATGGGTCACGATCACCATCGTCATATTCTGCGCCGCCAGGTCTTTAATGACACGCAGCACCTCGGCCGTTAGCTCGGGATCGAGCGCCGAGGTCGGCTCGTCAAAGAACAAGATCTCCGGGTCGAGCGCCAAGGCGCGGGCGATACTCACACGCTGTTGCTGACCGCCCGAAAGCTCGCAGGGCACCTTGTTCTCGTTGCCCGTAAGCCCCATCTGCGC
>CABSNH010000142.1 GCA_902478985.1 uncultured Collinsella sp. | reverse complement strand
GCGACAAGGTGATGTTCGACCACGAGATGGGCGGCTATATGGCCACCCGCTATCTAATCGAGCAGGGCCACCGTCGCATTGCCTGCTTGGTTAATGCGCGCCGTTCCAATACGGGTCGTAAACGTCTTGCCGGCTACGAGCGTGCACTGCGCGAGGTTGGCCTGCCTATTGACGCGCGTTTGGAGTTTGAGAGCGAGTACTACATTCCGAGCGCATATGAGGCCTCAGAGGCGGTGCTCGCAACTGACGCCACCGCCGTGTTCGCAAGCTCGGATAACATTGCCCTCGGTCTGCTCAAGCGCTTGCACGAGATGGGGAAGAGCATCCCGGGCGATATCTCGGTCGTAAGCTATGACAACTCGGCGGCCGACGTTCTCTTTGAGCCGGCGCTGACCGCGATTGAGCAGGACCCTGGTGTCCTTGCGGAGCATGCTTTTGGCTGCATGTCCAAGCGTCTTGCCGGTAGGGGCGGCAGGCGTGCCGAAGAGGTCGTTCTGGAGCCGGAGCTTATCGTTAAGGACAGCGTGCTCGAGCTTACTAAACACAACTAAACACGTTTACCAATTTGCAGAGACCGAATGTGGAGCACCTGTGACAATCAACGCCGCAGGTGAATGTCGCGTTTTGCTAATCGATGGGATTGATAAGGGTGATAAAACGTTTTTTCACCATGATAAAACGTTTTAGCAAATATACTGGTCCCAACGAAAGGTTGCCGTATTGGAGGGTGACCGCACAGCGAAGGGACATAAACAATGGCTAAAACACTGGGGACGCCGTGGCAAAAGCTGGGCCACGAGGTGCCGGCTTCCGAGCTCGAGGGCGTCGACCTGTATTGGCGCGCATCGAACTATCTGTCCGTCGGTCAGGTCTACCTTCGCTCTAACCCGCTAATGCGCCCCGACTTTGTCGACGAGAAAACCGGTGAGGTGCGCGACTTCGGTCGTCCGGACGTTAAGCACCGCCTGGTTGGCCACTGGGGCACCACGCCCGGCATCAACTTCCTGTTCGGTCACGTCAATCGACTGATCGCCGACCACAACCAGAATGCTATCTTCTTGATGGGCCCTGGTCACGGTGGCCCCGCCGGTACTGCTCAGTCGCTGCTCGACGGCACCTACCGCGAGATTCGCCCCGACATCACCAATGACGAGGCAGGCCTGCAGAAGTTCTTCCGCCAGTTCTCTTATCCCGGCGGCATCCCGAGCCACTTTGCGCCCGAGACGCCCGGTTCCATCCACGAGGGCGGCGAGCTCGGCTACACGCTCAGCCACGCTTACGGTGCCGTCATGGACAACCCGAGCCTGTTGGCCGTGGCCGTGGTGGGCGACGGCGAGTCCGAGACCGGCCCGCTCGCGACCTCTTGGCAATCCAACAAGCTCGTGAACCCGGCAACCGACGGTATCGTTTTGCCGATCCTGCACCTCAACGGCTACAAGATCGCCAACCCCACCATCCTCGCCCGCGTGTCCGACGAAGAGCTCACCAAGTTCTTTGAGGGCATGGGCTATAAGCCGCACTTCTTTGTCGCCGGCTTTGACGACGAGAGCCACGCAAGCATTCATGCGCGTTTCGCTGCCCTGTTTGAGCAGGTCTTCGATGAGATCTGTGACATCAAGGCAACCGCGCAGGCCCAGGCCGCCGCAGGCGAGACCGTGGTCCGCCCGGCCTACCCCATGATTGTGTTCCGCACGCCCAAGGGCTGGACCTGCCCCAAGCAGATCGACGGCAAGAAGACCGAGGACTCCTGGCGCGCGCATCAGGTGCCGCTGGCGAGTGCCAAGGACACCCACGAGCACTTCCGCGTGCTGCGCGAGTGGCTGCGTTCCTACAAGCCCGAGGAGCTCTTTACGCCCGAGGGCCAGGTGCGCCCCGAGGTGACGGCCTTTATGCCGACCGGCGAGCTGCGCATCGGCGCCAACCCCAACGCAAACGGCGGCAAGGTTCGTCGCGAGCTCGAGCTGCCCGATATTCACGCCCACGAGATTCCCGTTGCCGAAAAGGGTCACGGCTGGGGCTCCACCGAGGCCGCCCGCGTCTTTGGCGAGTACACTGCCGACGTTCTGGCTAAGAACATGGACGATTTCCGCATCTTCGGTCCCGACGAGACCGCGTCCAACCGTCTGCAGGCTGCCTACAAGGTGACCAAGAAGCAGTGGGACGCCGGCTTCTACGAGGACGAGGCCAACGACGAGCTGCTCGCCGGTTCCGGCAAGGTTGTCGAGCAGCTGTCCGAGCATCAGTGCGAGGGCTTCCTCGAGGCCTACGTGCTCACCGGCCGCTCCGGCGTGTGGAGCTCTTATGAGAGTTTTGTCCATGTGGTCGACTCCATGGTCAACCAGCACTGCAAGTGGCTCGAGGCTACCAAGCGCGAGATTCCGTGGCGTGCCCCCATCAGCGGTCTCAACATTTTGCTGTCGAGCCATGTCTGGCGTCAGGACCACAACGGCTTCTCTCATCAGGATCCCGGCTTTATCGACCTGCTGCTCAACAAGGCCAATGAAACGCACATCGTGAACGCCTACTATCCGGCCGACGCCAACATGGCTCTCGCCGTGGCCGAGCGCGTCTACCAGTCCACCGACTGCGTCAACGCCATCTTCTGTGGCAAGCAGCCCGCCCCGACCTTCCAGACGGTCGACGAGGCCAAGGCAGAGCTCGCCGAGGGTGTTGCGACCTGGGAGTGGGCATCGACCGCCAGCTCGCTCGCCGAGGCCGACGTCGTGGTCGCCACGTGCGGCGACGTGCCGACGCTCGAGGCCCTGGCTGCAACCGACATGCTGCGCGAGCTGGGCATCAAGGTGTGGTTCGTCAACGTGGTCGATCTGCTCAAGATTCAGAACGTCTGCGAGAACGACCAGGCCATCAGCGATGAGCGCTGGGCTGAGCTGTTTGGCCGCGGCGAGAAGCCCGTGCTCTTTGCATTCCACGCCTACGCCGGCACGATTCGCCGTCTGATCTGGAACCGCCCCGGCCACGATGCCTTCCGCGTCCACGGCTACGAGGAGAAGGGCTCCACGACCACGCCGTTCGACATGCTGCGCCTGAATAACATGGACCGCTGGGCCCTGGCCGCCGACGTGTTGCGCATGGTCGACGCCGATAAGTTTGCCGAGCAGATTGATGAGTGGGAGGCCTTCCGCACCGAGGCCTTTGAGTTCGCGTGCGACGAGGGCTTCGATCACCCGGCCTTTACCGACTGGGTCTGGCCCGACGCCGCAGCCGCGACTGCTGCCGACGGCGTGCTTTCCGCAACGCAGCTAACTGCCGGCGACAACGAGTAGGTAGGCATCCGGGACGGTCTCGCGCTGGGGCCTGCTCCGGGCGGGTTGCCTTGCTCCGGGAAGTGGGCTTCGCGAACTTCCCAGAGCAAGGCAACCCGCCCGGAGCAGGCCCTCTCGACCGTTTCGATATGCGGGGGCTGATTCTTTTTTATGTAATGGGGACCTTGCTTACGCTGCCCTGGAAGCCGTGCATCTAACTATGGTCAGCCAAGATTACATTGCCGGGGCCGGGGAGGCATGCTTTGTTTTGAGAAGTTCGCGGAGCCCACTTCTCAAAACAAAGCATGCCTCCCCGGCCCTCGTCCGTGAACTTTTCCGCTGGGCGAGTCATAGACGCCGTGCGCCGATAGGGTAAGGCGGCGGCTTGAAATTGGTGCTATATTCGGCTTGAGTTGTTTAATGCTAGTACGGGAGGCTGATATGGGGCTGTTCAAGAAGAAAAACCCGCAGGATGCCTTTGATCCCGATGTGTTTACCATCACGGATACGATTTTGGACCCACCGCGGTTTACGTTTTTGCCGGCTATCTACCAGGATGCCACGCGCCGCAAGTGGGCCGTGCATCAGCGCGGCGGCGAGCCGAAGATTTTTGACTATGCGGACGTG
>CABSNH010000141.1 GCA_902478985.1 uncultured Collinsella sp. | reverse complement strand
GTTGATAGGGAACCCGGGGCGCCTCGCGCTACAAGAGGCCCGCGTGTTGATGATTATGGAAAAGCGGAAGCCGAGCATGGTCGGCGCCCCCGGAACCCCCTTGTATGCGATGACGCTGGAGGGCCGGCGCAGCATGCTGGCGACTCCCCGGCTGTAGATATGGGATACGTGCACGGCGTGAATCTGGCGGATGAACTCGACGAAGTTGAGGGCTTTGCCGGGTGCGGCGAGTTGTCGCTGATGCAGCATGAGCAGATTGCGCAGAACGAGCCTGCCTCGCAGACCGAACAAGCCGCCATGCCGGCTTGGACGCAGCGTGTAGTTGCGGCGGGGGAGACGGGGACGCTGTCACCGACGCCCGCCCCGCCGCCTCCGATGCCGCCGGCAGACGCTGCCGCTCCGCAGCATCGAGCTCCGGTCATCTGCGCCATTTCGGGTTCGGGCGGTTGCGGCAAGTCGACGATCGTTGCCACCATGGCACACGCATCGTCGCTGTTGGGCTTGCGTGCCGCCGTGCTCGACCTGGACCTGATGTTTGGAAACCTTTACGACTTGTTAGGCGCCGATGCTCCGCGCGATATGGCGGCACTTATCGAGCCGTCGGCGGCGGGCACGCTCACCGAGCCGGATATCGTAGCCGCATCGATGCGCGTCGCCCCGGGCGTTACGCTCTGGGGTCCCGTCGCGGCGCCCGAGCAAGCCGAGCTCATGGCACGTCCGGTGGAGCTACTGCTTGATGTCCTGCGTCGCGAATCCGACGTGGTCTTTATCGATACCTCGGTCTTTTGGGGCGACGCCGTGGCGGCTGCGGTGGCGGCGAGCGACCGTTGCCTGGTCGTTGGCGATGCTGCGGTGTCGTCCGCGACATCGGCGTCGCGCGTCATTGAACTGGCAAGTCGAGTAGGTGTGCCGCGCACGCGCATGAGCGCCGTGTTCAACCGGTTCGGTGCGCGCGGGGCAGACGAGGACGTCGCCATGCGCTTTGAGATTGCCTGTGCGTTGAGCTCCAAGATTCGTATCGCCGATGGCGGGCAGGATCTCGCCGCGCTCATGGCGTTTGGGCGCGCTGACGAGGCAGTGGGTCAGACGAGCGCTTTCGCGACCAGCGTGCGCGAGGCCACGCGCGAGATGCTCGTGGAACTGGGGTGCGCCGTCGGCCCTTGGAGCGATATGGTCGCCGACCGTGCGACGCGTACCGAACGCCCGCGTATCCGCCTTCCCTGGTCGCGCGAGGGTGATCAGCGATGAGCCTGCAAACGAGGATTAAGGCTGCCGGCGCTGCAGCGGCGGCAGCGCCTGTAGATGCGGGGCGTCGCCGCGCGGTGAAACGACGCACCAAGCGCGCCGTGATGGACCGCATGGGTTACGACGAAGTGGCGCGTATCAGCGCCTATATCGACCCGGCACTTGCCCGCTCGGAATTGCGTCCTGCGGTGGAGGCGGCGCTCAATGTTGAGGAGCCGACCGATCTCGCGACGCCCGAGCGCGAGACTATCATCGACGAGATTTTGGATGACGTGGTGGGCTTGGGGCCGTTGCAGCCGCTCATCGAGGACGACACCGTTACCGAAATCATGATCAACGGCTGCCGCTCGGCTTTCTTTGAACGCGGCGGCGTCTTGTACCCCATCGAGCATGCGTTTGAGGATGATGAGCAGATCCGGGTGCTTATCGACCGCATCATCTCGCCACTTGGCCGCCGTATCGACGAGCGCAGCCCCATCGTCAACGCCCGCCTCAAAACGGGCTATCGCGTCAACGCGGTGATTCCGCCTGTGGCGATTGACGGACCGATTCTCACCATCCGAAAGTTCTCGGACCGTATCTGCTCGCTGGACGAGCTTGTGGGGCTGGGGTCGCTGCCGCTTTGGTATGCGCAGCTGCTGTCGTGCGCGGTGTCGCTGCGACAGGACCTGGCGGTTGCGGGAGGCACGGGATCTGGTAAGACCACCCTGCTCAACGCGTTGTCATGCGAGATCTCCACCGGCGAGCGCATCGTGACGATCGAGGACTCTGCCGAGCTCAAGTTTGCGCATCATCCGCACGTGGTGCGCCTAGAGGCGCGCGAGGCTTCAATTGAGGGCGAGGGCGCGGTGACGATCCGCGACCTGGTGACCAATGCCCTGCGCATGCGCCCCGACCGCATCGTGGTGGGCGAGGTGCGCGGTGCCGAGTGCTGCGACATGTTGCAGGCCATGAACACGGGCCACGACGGGTCGCTCACCACGCTTCATGCGGGTTCCGAGCAGGAGACCGTGGTGCGTCTGACGTTGCTTGCACGTTATGGCATCGATCTGCCGAGCGAGCTCATCGAGGAGCAGATTGCCATGGCGCTCGACGGCATCGTGATGTCCGAGCGCCACGCCGATGGCAGGCGTTTCGTCTCCTCGTATTCGGGGGTGCGTCGCGCCGCGTCGGGCGGCGTAGAGCTCGAGCGCTATGTGACTTTCGATGCCGCCGAGCGCACCTGGAAGCTTGACCGCGAGCCGCCGTTTATCGCAGAAGGCCTGCGGTCGGGGACGCTCACACAAGAGGAGGTGGACGAATGGAGGTCGCTGTGCCCCTCGTCGTAGGGGGTTTGGCAGGGTTTTCTGTTGCGACGGCGTGCGGGGCGGAACCTCGTGTGCCGCAGGTACCGCCGGCGGAGCTGGCGCGTCAGGCGCTCGAGACGGTGGCAGAGAAGCTGCCGCGAGAGCTGGTGGAAAACGATCTGCTGAAAAAGATCGCCCGTTCGTGGGCATCGCTGGCTCCGGCGCGTCGCCTTGGCCTCGCGATCGAGGATGCTTCGGGGCGTTTGGCGTTTCTGCTGCTATCGAGCAGTGTCTGCTGCGTTTTGCTAACGATGGTGTCGTTATCGCCCCTCGGATTTGCCTTGGGACTTGTTGCTCCGTTTGCCGTTGGCGCCGCTCGGGATGGCTTTGAGAGCCGGCGCGAGCAACACGATGCAGAAGAGGCCATGCCCGAGGCGTTTACCGCACTTTCCATGTCGCTTGCCTCGGGACATTCACTGGCCCAGGGCATGCGCTTTGTGGGCGCTCATGCGCAAGAACCGGTGCATACCGAGTTTTTGCGGGTGGCGGCGGCAATCGATTGCGGCATCTCGGCGACCGACGCGCTCGATGACTTGCTCGTGCGCATCGACGCCCCTGGCCTTTCGCTTGTGACCTTGGCGCTTAAGGTGTCTCAGCGCACCGGTGCTCCGCTTGCCGACTTACTGTCCGAGGCGTCGAGCATGGTGGGGGAGCGCATTGAGCTCAAGCGCCGCCTGGATGTTAAGACGTCGCAGGCTCGCATGTCTGCGCATATGGTCGCGGCGATGCCGACGGGCATGTGCGCGGTGTTGGCGCTGCTTTCGGCAGATTTTCGTCGCGGTCTTGCGACGCCTGCCGGCGCGGGCGCTGTGGTGCTGGGTCTTGCCCTCAACGCCGTTGCCCTGGTGGTTATCCGGCGCATTATGCGGGTGGAGCTATGAGCGCCCCGGTTGCAGTTGCGGCTTGCCTGTGCGCTCTGAGTGTATTTGTCGCGACGGGTTTGGATCGGGCGGATGCACGCAAGATCGCAGAGGCCTGCAAGCGCGAGGCGGTGCTGGTCGCTGCCGCGGGTCGCTCGGTGGTCGATGCTCTGACCGCGCGAATGAAGGGCGCGGTTGGAGCGGGCGGCCCGGCGCGAGTGTCGCTCGGCGAAGTGTCCGAGATGATCGATGTTGTGCGCTTGGGTCTTTCGGCCGGCCTTTCGTTTGATGCGGCGCTTGAGATTTTCTGCGCCAACCGCCGGTCAGTGTTGGCTCTTCGCCTTGAGCGGGCCTGCATGGCGTGGCAGGTGGGCGTGGGCACGCGTGAGGACGAGTTATTGGCCGCCGCGCGCGACCTGGACGTGCTGTCTCTTATACACATCTGACGCTGCC
>CABSNH010000140.1 GCA_902478985.1 uncultured Collinsella sp. | reverse complement strand
GCGTAACCCCTAGAAGCGATTGCCGCGGAAGCCGCCACCGTTGCGGCCACCACGGTCGCCGCCACGGCCACCGCGGTCGTTACCACGGTTGCCGCCAAAGCCGCCACGGTTGCCGCCGCGGTCGCCATAGCCACCACGGTTGCCGCCAAAGCCGCCGCGACCGCCACGGTCGCCGCCACGGTCACCAAAGCCGCCGCGGCCACCGCGATCGCCACCGCGACCGCCACGGTCGCCGCCGCGGCCACCGCGATCGCCAAAGCCGCCGCGACCGCCACGGTCGCCGCCACGGCCGCCGCGATCGTCACGGCCGCCGCGAGGACCGCGGTCCTCGTCCAGGCCCATGGCGACGAGCGGAGCGATAACCTTATCGAGAGCGGCCATCAGCTCGGTAGCCTCCTCGTAAGAAAGCTCGGGCAGGAGCTTCTCTTTCTTGTTGGCAAGCTCGACCAGGCCCTCAGCGGCATCCTCGGCGGCGAAGACGACGATCTTGCGCATATCGCCCTCGGCGTCGTCGATGCGGCCGACCAGATCGGCAGCCTCGGCCTCGGCCATCAGGCCATCGAGCTCACGAAGGCGCATGCCCAGCAGGTCGGACATTTCCTTCTGCTCCATCTTGGGCTTGAGGTCAAGAAGCTTGATGGCGCGCTCGATGTTCGCCATGCGCTCGGCCTTGGCCTCCTCCTCCTTGGAAATAGCAAAGCGACGGCTACGCAGCAGGCGGGCGGCCTTCTGCATCTTGTCCATTAGCTCTTCGTCATCGTAATCAACGGCGGCCTCGACAACCTCGGCCTCCTCCTCGGCGGAAACCTCGTCAGCAGCCTCAACCTCGGCAGCTTCGGTCTCCACGGTCTCGACTGCCTCGACCTCGGCAGCCATGGTCTCGTTCTCGGTCTCGTTCATGATCTCTTCGTTCTCGGACATGAGACTCCTTCTTGGCCCTCTCGGGCATCATCGCCCCATTCGCGGGGCCCGTCGCGCACTCTTTGCGCTTTAAACATTCATGCCTCTCGGCAAAACGTCCATTAGTTTATGGTGTCGCCATCCAATCTAGCTGCAGAATCTATGTGCACACATTAATGCGACATGTGCGACTCGCGACGAGCGTACACCAGCGACGTCGCGAACCCAACCACGGCAATTACAGCCGCCACACGCACGGCAGCTGCAAATCCAATCGCCTGGGCAACGTCCGTCGCAGCGCCAGCGACACCGGCAGTCACCGCAGAACTCGAGAGCAGGCCGATAAACAGCGACGGGCCAAACGATGCGGCAATCATGTTCCACGTGTTGAGCAATGCCGTTCCGTGAGGATGCTCAGCGGCGGGCAGCGTCTCCAAGCCGGCCGTTTGCGAGGGGCTCAGCACCAAACCGACTCCGGCATACACCACAACGGTCAGCGCCACGACGACGCCGATGTTCATGCTTGCCGCCGTCATCGATATGGCAGTCTGTCCCACGGCAATCAGGGCAAAGCCGACCGGCAGCAGCGGCCATGCGCCACGGGCGTCCATCACACGTCCGCCCACAATCGAGGTCACGGCGTTGCAGGCAATCGCCGGCAAAATGAGCAAGCCCGCAATAAGTGCGGTCATGCCGTATGCACCCTCAAAATAGAGCGGCAACAAAACGCTCATCGAGAACGTCGTCATCATCGACACCACCACAAGCAGGCACGCAGGCCAAAAGCGAACGCTCGCCATGGGACGCACGTTAAGCACCGGATGTTCGAGCTTGAGCTGACGGGCGGCAAACAGGCCGAGCAGCACAATGGCGGCGAACAGCGCCACGATACCGGCAATCAGATTGGTCGAGAACTCGCCTACGGAATACACAAATGCCGTAATGCCGGCCGCGAGCAAAACAACCGACAGAATATCAAGCGTGGTGTTCGAACGCTCTCCGACATTCTGAACAAGCTTAACGCCCGCCGCTGCGACCGCAATGCCGCCCACCAGCGGCACTACGAACACCGCCCTCCAGCCAAACAACGTGCACATAAGACCGCTGATCACGGGTCCAAACGCCGGCCCCAGCGTAATGCAGGCACCACCCAGGCTCAGATACAGACCGAGCTTCTCACGCGGGGCACAAGACAGCACCACGTTCATCATGAGCGGGAACAAGATGCCCGATCCCGCAGCCTGCAAAATACGACTTGGCAGCAAAACGCTAAACGACGGAGCGACCAGGCACAGGGCTTCGCCGGCGACCATGCATCCGCATGCGAAAAACAGCAGCTTGCGCGTCGAGAAACGGCCGGACAGGAAGGCCATGATGGCCGTAAAGATCGACGTCACGATCATGTAGCCCGAAACGAGCCACTGCGCCGTGGTGGCACTCACCGAAAAGGCCGCCATAATGTCGTGCAACGCCACGTTAATGATGTTCTCGTTAAACGCGGCGACAAAGGCTGCAATATACATTACGACGAGAAGCGCCGCAGTGCCCGATGGCGTTACTCTAACTTGTTGCTGAGATTTGCTCCCCATGCATTTCCTTCCTCTTGGAACGACAGTCGCATCGCCCCAGAGGAACAGTCCAGGGCGAAAAATGAGCCCTAGACTTACGCCAGACGCCGTACACGACGAGTCTGACAACATGGTCCAACGTCGAAAGATTGTAACGCGGACGCACAGCTTTCCTTCCGCGCTATTATTAAAAGTCCACGAAAGCATAAGACATGAGGAGCCCGCCATGATCAAGCCCATCATGAAATCCGAGTTCTTTTTGCGCCTTCCTTCCGAAGACGCGGGACCCGACGACGCCGCGACCGGGCAGGACCTCCTGGATACGCTCAACGAACATGAGCACGAGTGCGTGGGCCTCGCCGCCAACATGATCGGCGTGCGCAAACGCATCATCTGCGTAAAGGACGGCACCAGGGCGCTCCTGATGTACAACCCTCAAATTCTTGAGCAGGTCAATGCCTATCAGACGAGCGAAGGGTGCCTCTCGCTGATCGGCGAGCGTCCCTGTACCCGCTATCGCCGCATTAAGGTTGAGTATTTGGACGAGAACTTCGTCCACCGCATCAAAAACTTCTCGGGCTACACCGCCGAGATCATCCAGCACGAAATCGACCACTGCCAAGGAATAGTTATATAGTTGCGCCAATTCAAGAAAGCTCCCTGCAGCCAAGCAACTGCAGGGAGCTCTTCATAGTGCGGAACTTCTATCCCCTACGCCTGGCGGTAGTGATCAAAGAAATCGGCGAGGTCTTCGAGCGACTCTTTGAGCACTTCCATGCGCGGCAGGTACACGATGCGGAAGTGATCGGGCTCGGCCCAGTTAAAGCCGCCGCCGCGCGTGATCAGAATCTTCTTCTCGTGCAGCAGGTCGAGGGCAAACTGCTCGTCATCGGTGATGTTGAACTTCTTAACATCCATCTTGGGGAAGATATAGAACGCCGCGCGCGGCTTGACCACCGAGATGCCATCGATCTTGTTGAGTGCCTCATACACAAAGTTGCGCTGCTCGTAGACACGACCGCCGGGACGGATGTAGTCGTTGACCGACTGATGGCCACCGAGCGCCGTCTGGACGATCGACTGGGCCGGCACGTTGGAGCACAGGCGCATGTTAGAGAGCATGTTGATACCCATAATGAAGTCGCTCATGCAGCGCTGGTTGCCCGAAAGCACCATCCAGCCAATACGATAGCCCGCGATCATGTGCGACTTGGAAAGGCCGCTAAAGGTAACGCAGGGCAGATCGGGAGCGAGCGAGGCAATCGAGACGTGCTCGTAGCCGTCCATGCACAGACGGTCGTAGATCTCATCGGCAAAGATCATCAGCTGATGCCTGCGCGCAACCTCGACGATGCCCTCGAGCACCTCGCGCGGGTAGACCGAGCCCGTGGGGTTGTTGGGGTTGATGATGACGAGGGCCTTGGTCGCGCTCGTGA
>CABSNH010000139.1 GCA_902478985.1 uncultured Collinsella sp. | reverse complement strand
GACCGGTGGACGGCACCGAGCCGCCATTGGGAATGTAGAAGGGGGAGGCCTCGCGGCCTCCCCCTTTTTGCGTTTGATAGAGAGCTGTAATACAAGAACTCGCCTTCGTTTAGCTTGTCTTACTGTTTGGCTGTATTTTGAGTCCTTCTTTTGTATTTGCGCGATAATAACTCCCATTGGCGTTAGGGAGGACTTGATGTTTACCGTTTTTGTCTTGGGCAATATTGCTTCGGGTAAGTCGACCGCCTGTCGCTATCTTGAGTCTCGCGGCGCCATGCTCATTGATTTGGATGATCTCGCAAAATCGTTATATGTTCCGGGTTCTGATCTCGTTGGCGCACTCGCTGAGGAATTTGGCTGGGACATTCTTGACGAGGAGGGCGGCGTTCGTCGCAGCGTTCTAGCCTCTCGAGCTTTTGTTTCTCCTGATTCCGTCGCTCGGCTCAACGGAATTGTCCATCCGGTCCTTATCGATCAGTTGTCGCTGAGGATTCTTGATCCGGTTTGCTGCGCGGTTTCGTCCCCCCGTTATCCCTTTGCGGTTGTTGAGGTTTCTGCCCCGACTGGTTTTGAGGGTGCTTTTGGCCTGGCTGATGAAATTCTGGTTATCAGCGCTCCTTTAGCAGTTCGTCGCGAGCGTGCCATTCATCGCGGTATGGAGTCCTCTGATTTTGATGCTCGCTCTGCATGCCAACCTGATGAGGCTTCGCTTTGCACTCTCGCTACGACGGTAATCGATAATGCGGCAGGCGATAACTCGCTCTTTGAACAACTGGACGCATGGCTTGCGCGCCATGGCTTCGGGGATGTAGCGGATAAGGAGGAGGCCGATGCCTAAGACACGTTTCTTTACGTGGTATCGCGTGGCGCCAATTGCCGTTGTGTTCGTCTTCGGCCTTATTTCGCTCGTCTACTCGTATGCCCCTGCCGCCTTCTTTAAGCCTTTGTATCCGATTGACTACGAGGCATATGTAAAGCAATCGAGCATTTCGCACAATCTTGATCCGTATCTGGTGTGTGCTGTCATAAAGTCTGAATCGAATTGGGATCCCGAGGCTGAGTCGAATCAAGGCGCTCGGGGATTGATGCAGCTGATGCCTGAGACTGCCCAGGATATGATTGCCTTGGGTCTTGTCGATGGTAGTGAGTATTCAGCCGACAACCTTAACGATCCCGCTACGAACATCGAGTTTGGCTGTGCGTATTTTTCGTATCTTCTAACGTATTTTAACGGGTCGACGGACAGCGCCATTGCCGCATATAACGCCGGCATGGGTAATGTGGACGGTTGGGCACAGCAGGACACATCGCTTCACAACGCGATCACCTTTCCCGAGACGCAGGCTTATCTGATTCGCGTCAATAATGCCTGGGTTCGCTATAAGACTCTCTATCCTGATCGGTTCGTATAGGACTAAGCCCACCGCCTGCATATACTGCAGATGTATGAGTTAGGAGTATCCATGGCGGAATTTGAAGTAGAACGCGTTGGCGGTGAACTTAAGCGCTTTGGCGTTGAGGGCGCTGAGGTGCCGTTTGAAGTCGTTTCTCCCTATGAGCCTGCCGGTTCCCAGCCCAAGGCCATTGAGTCGCTTGTGCAGGGTGTGAGGGACGGAGACCGCTACCAGGTTTTGCTGGGTGTGACTGGTTCGGGTAAGACTTTTACGATGGCCAAAACCATTGAGGCCCTGGGTAAGCCGACGCTTGTCATGGCTCCCAATAAGACCCTTGCCGCTCAGCTTGCAAGCGAGCTCAAGGAGTTTTTCCCCAATAACTCCGTAGTCTATTTCGTATCGTATTACGATTACTATCAGCCCGAGGCGTATGTGCCGCAAAGCGACACCTATATCGAGAAGGATTCTTCGATCAACGAAGAAGTCGAGATGCTGCGCCATCAGGCGACCGCCTCGCTGCTCTCTCGACGCGATGTGATCGTCGTTGCATCGGTGTCCTGCATCTATGGTATTGGCTCTCCTGAGGATTATGCGGGGCTGGCGCCGAATGTCGACAAGAAAGTGCCGCTCGAGCGTGATGACTTTATCCATGCGCTCATCGATATTCAATACGATCGCAATGATTATGACCTGGCGCGCGGCACGTTCCGTGTGCGTGGCGATGTCGTTGACGTGTATCCGCCCTATGCCGAGCATCCGTTGCGGTTTGAGTTCTTTGGCGATGAGGTCGAGCTTATCGCCGAAATCGATGAGGTCACCGGTGAGATGCTTCGTGAGTATGAGGCCATTCCCGTATGGCCGGCATCGCATTACGTAACCGAGAAGCCCAAGGTTAAGGCAGCCCTTAAATCGATTAGCGAAGAGTGCGAGAAGCGTGTGGCAGAGCTCAAAGCGACCGACAAGTTGCTCGAGGCGCAGCGTCTGCAGCAGCGCACCGATTATGATCTTGAGATGCTCGAGACAATGGGTTTTTGTAACGGCATCGAGAACTACTCGCGCCATCTGGATGGCCGCAAGCCGGGCGAGCCACCCTTTACTTTGATTGATTACTTTCCCAAGGATATGCTCTGCATCATCGACGAGAGCCATGTGACAGTGCCCCAGATTCGCGGTATGCATGAGGGCGATCGCTCGCGTAAGGTGACCTTGGTGGAGCACGGCTTTCGCCTGCCCTCGGCGCTCGATAACCGTCCGCTCCGATTTGATGAGTTTGAGGCGAGGATCCCCCAGTTCATCTATGTTTCGGCAACGCCAGGTGATTATGAGCTGCGTGTGAGCCAAAACGATGTGGAGCAGATCATTCGACCGACCGGCCTGCTCGATCCCAAAATTGACGTGCGTCCGGTTCGCGGCCAGATCGATGATCTCGAGGATGAGATTCGCGAGCGTGTGGCCCGCAAGGAACGCGTGTTGGTGACCACGCTGACCAAACGCATGGCAGAGGACCTTACCGACCACCTGCTCGACGCTGGCATTAAGGTCAACTACATGCACTCCGATACGGCGACAATGGACCGTGTCGAAATCCTGCGAACGCTGCGCGAGGGCAAAATTGATGTTCTGGTGGGCATCAATCTGCTGCGCGAGGGCCTGGACCTCCCCGAGGTCTCGCTGGTGGCGATTCTCGATGCCGACAAGGAAGGCTTTTTGCGCAACCGCCGTTCGCTGATTCAGACGATTGGTCGTGCGGCCCGTAACGCCGATGGCGAAGTCATCATGTATGCAGACGTCGTAACCGATTCGATGAGAGAGGCCATCGAGGAGACGCAGCGCCGTCGCGAGATTCAGATGGCATATAACGAAGAGCATGGCATTGTGCCCAAGACAGTGCGCAAGGCCATCAACGACATCTCAAGTTTTATTGCCGAGGCCGAAAAAACCGTGGGTTCCAAGGGGCGCTCAAAGGGTGACTCTCTTGGCCATGGCGCATTCTATACGCCCGATGAAAACGGCGAGGGTGCTGCGCCGGAGACGGTATCGTCTGAGCAGACACTAGCTGAGCAGCTCGAGGAACTTCCACATGATGAACTTGTGCGGATCGTCGAAACCATGGAGGAAGATATGCGCAATGCTTCTGCTGCCATGGACTTCGAGGAAGCAGCGCGTCTGCGCGATGCAGTCGTTCAGATTAGGGCGATGCTCGAGGGTGCGACTGAGGACGAGACGATTGAGCGCTTGCGCTCGCAGGCCCGCAAAGGCTCTACGTTCGCTTCGGGCAGAAAACGCCAGGGTGCGCGGTTTAAGAAATAAAAGCACTGCCCCCGAGCTCCTCGCGGAGTTCGGGGGCAGTGCTATTTAGTGGACTAGAGATCAGCAATGATGGCTTTGGCGCAACGGATGCCATCGGTAGCGGCGCTCATGATTCCTCCGGCATATCCGGCCCCCTCGCCGCAAGGGTAGAGCCCCGGGGTCGATACAGCGTGGCATTGACGGTCTCGAGTAACGGTGACCGGAGAGCTCGAGCGTGTCTCAACACCGGTGAGGA
>CABSNH010000138.1 GCA_902478985.1 uncultured Collinsella sp. | reverse complement strand
GGGCGAGAGCGTTTCCGAGGCCGTTATCACTGTACCGGCTTACTTCAACGACGCTCAGCGTCAGGCCACCAAGGATGCCGGTAAGATCGCCGGTCTCAACGTCAAGCGTATCGTCAACGAGCCGACCGCTGCTGCCCTGGCCTATGGCCTGGACAAGCAGGGCACCGACCAGCGCATCCTGGTCTTCGACCTGGGTGGCGGCACCTTCGACGTCTCCATCCTCGACCTCGCCGACGGCGTGTTTGAGGTTCTGTCCACCTCGGGCGACAACCACCTGGGCGGCGACGACTGGGATCAGCGCGTCATCGACTGGATGGCCGACAAGTTCCAGCAGGAGAACGGCGTCGATCTGCGTCAGGACCCCATGGCCCTGCAGCGTCTGAAGGAGGCTGCCGAGAACGCCAAGAAGGAGCTCTCCGCGGCGCAGCAGTCCACCATAAACCTGCCGTTCATTACCATGAACCAGTCCGGCCCGCTGCACCTCAACTACACGCTGACCCGTGCCGAGTTCGAGAAGATCACCCGCGACCTGCTCGAGCGCTGCAAGCAGCCTGTCACCAACGCCCTGCGCGACGCTAAGCTCAAGCTCTCCGATCTGACCGAGGTCATCCTCGTCGGCGGCTCCACCCGTATGCCCGCTGTCCAGGATCTGGTCAAGACCATGACCGGCAAGCAGCCCAACATGTCCGTGAACCCCGACGAGGTCGTTGCCGACGGCGCTGCCGTCCAGGGCGGCGTGCTCACCGGCGACGTCGAGGGCATTCTGCTGCTCGACGTAACCCCGCTGTCGCTGGGCGTCGAGACCATGGGCGGCATCATGACCAAGATGATCGACCGCAACACCACGATCCCGACCTCCAAGACCGAGGTCTACTCCACCGCTGCCGACAACCAGACCAGCGTCGAGATCAACGTGCTCCAGGGCGAGCGCGAGCTTGCCCGCGACAACAAGTCGCTCGGTAAGTTCCAGCTGACCGGTATCCCGGCTGCCCGCCGCGGCGTGCCGCAGATCGAGGTCACCTTCGACATCGACGCCAACGGCATCGTCAAGGTCTCCGCTAAGGACAAGGGCACCGGCAAGGAGCAGCAGATCACTATCTCCGGCTCCACCGCTCTGTCCGACGACGAAGTCGATCGTATGGTCAAGGACGCCGAGGCTCATGCCGAGGAGGACAAGAAGCAGAAGGAAGAGGTCGAGGTCCGCAACCAGACCGATAGCCTGTGCTACTCCACCGAGCAGACCCTCAACGAGCTGGGCGACAAGGTTTCCGCTGACGTGAAGTCCAAGGCCGAGGCCGCTATCGCCGACGCCAAGAAGGCGCTCGAGGGCTCTGACGTCGAGGCCATCAAGGCCGCTGGCGAGTCCCTGCAGTCCGTGGCCTACGAGCTGGCTCAGGTTGTCTACGCCGACGCTCAGCAGCAGACCGACGGCGCCGCCGGTGCCCAGCCTGCCGACGATGACGTTGTCGACGCCGACTACGAGGTTGTGGACGACGAGGACAAGTAATCATGTCCGCCCGTAAAGCTCGCACGGAGGCGGCTACCGCTGGCGCCGCCCCCGTTGACTCTGAGGAGAAGGACGTGAAGATTCCCGTAGAGGCCGTCGACGATACCGAGGTCAACGAGACCGAGGCCGCCGAGGCTGCCGAGAACCAGGTAGAGGATTCCAACAAGGAGGCGACGATGACCGAGGACGAGATGGTGGAAGCCGCTATCCGCGCCGGTGAGGAAGCCGCCGACAACGACTTTAAGCTCAAGTTCGAGCAGGCCCAAAAGGAGCTCGCCGACGTGCGCAGCGAGCTCGATGCTGCGGCAGAGGCCCAGAAGGCCGCCGAGGACAAGGCAAAGGACGCCACCGAGCGCACCGCCCGTCTACAGGCCGACTGGGAGAACTTCCGTCGCCGCACCGCCAACGAGCGCATCGCCGAGCGCGAGCGCGCGACCGAGAAGCTCGTCACTGCGCTGCTGCCGGTGGTTGACGATATCGAGCGTGCAATCGACCATGCCCGTAGCCAGGAGCTTTCCGACGATTTTAAGCAGTTCGTCGATGGCGTTGACGCGGTGCATGCCAAGCTGCTCGATGTGTTTGCGCACGAGGGCGTTGAGCCCATCGACCCCAAGGGCGAGGCGTTCGATCCGCTCGAGCACCAGGCCGTAGGGCGTGTCGAGGACGCGTCGCAGTACGACGAGACCGTCAACGACGTGTACCAGAAGGGCTACCGCATGGCGGATCGCATCCTGCGTTCCGCGATGGTGACGGTGACCTACGGTGGCGAGAAGCGCCCCGCACCGGAGCCCGAAGCGGCGCCCGAGGATGCCGCGGCCGATACGGCCGAGGGCACCGAGGAGTAATTGAGAAGGGCCCCGGGGCAACACCCGGGGCCCTTTCTGGCCTAGTGCCATATGAAAGCATGAGCCGTCGTCAGCAGTGACGGCGGACGTAACAGGAGAGGAGCTACGATGGCTGCAGGCAAAACCTTCTATGACATCCTGGGCGTATCCAAGAGCGCCTCCGACAAAGAGATCAAGAGCGCGTTTCGCAAGCTCGCGCAAAAATATCACCCCGATGCCGGCGGCGACGAGGCCAAGTTTAAGGAGATCAGCGAGGCCTATGAGACGCTTTCGGACGAGAAGAAGCGCAAAGAGTACGACCAGATGCTCATGTTTGGCGGCATGCCGGGCGCGGGCGGCGCGTATGGCGGCGGCTACGGTGCCGGTGCGGGCGCCAGCGGCTGGGGCGATATCTTCGACAGCATCTTTAGCGGCAACGGCGCCTGGGGCAGCGATTGGGGCTCGGGCTTTGCCGGGGCTGCGGGCGCTGCCGGTGCCGGCGCTGGCCGCAGCCGTGCTCGCAAGGGCGGCGACCTGTCGCTGACTGTCGACGTAACGGCCGAGGACGCGTTTCGCGGCGTGACGCACAAGGTTACCTATCGCATTCCCTCGACGGGCGAGCAGCAGACCATTACGGTCTCGGTGCCTGCGGGCGCGGTCGACGGAGGCAAGCTGCGTTACAAACGTCGCGGCGAGTACGGCGTTGCCGGAGGCGAGCGCGGCGACCTGGTCGTGACCACGCATGTGGAGGAGCACCCGCTGTTTAAGCGCAAGGGTGCCGATGTGACCATGGAGGTGCCGATCTCGGTCTATGAGGCGGCGCTCGGCTGCACGGTGGATGTGCCCACGCCCGGCGGCGCGACGGTTCGTCTGAAGGTGCCCGCTGGCACCCAGACGGGCAAGAAGTTCCGCTTTAAGGAGATGGGTGCGCCCGACGTTAAGCATCGCGGCCGCACGGGTGCGCTGCTCGTCGAGATCAAGGTGCAGGTTCCCACGAGCCTGTCCGACGATGAGCGCGATGCCATGACCAAGCTGCGCGAGGCCGACACGCGCGATTATCGCGAGAAGGTCAACCGTTACAAGGCGACGTTCTAGGGCGGTCGTGGCGCACGCCCGCGCCCGCGGGCTTATGATGGACGATAACGAGACAGAAAGGGGTCAGGTAGCATGGCCGAGGACAATAGGAACAAACCGCTGTATATGATCAGCGTGGCGGCCGAGTTGACCGGCATGCACCCGCAGACTCTGCGCGTCTACGAGTCCAAGGGCCTGGTGAATCCTCAGCGCTCGGGCGGTAACACGCGTCTGTATTCGCGTGCCGATATCGAGCGTCTGGAACTCATCAACCAGCTGACCGACGAGGGTATCAACCTTGCCGGCGTGGTGCGCATCCTCGATATGAAGGAGCGTGCCGAGGAGCGCGACCGCGAGAACGAGAAGCTCCGCGCCCGCGTGCGCCAGCTCGAGGACGAGCTGCACGAGTACAAGATGCAGAAGAAGATCACCGCCCTGGCCCCGCGCGACGGCTCAGTCAACCCCGAGCAAGTCATGCGCAAGCTTTTGGGCGCCGGCGGGGATTTGTAGTTACGCGGGTTTACCAACCCGCGTAACCAGTTGACGCTGCAAGCCCGCCAGAGCGGCAATCTGCCTTTAAACTTCGGCGGAATGACCAGAAGGTCAATGCCGCCTTGTTTCAAGGCACCTTGCTCGCTCTGGCGGGTTTTCGCTCATATGACCCAATCCGC
>CABSNH010000137.1 GCA_902478985.1 uncultured Collinsella sp. | reverse complement strand
GAAACCCCCTTATCCTGCTCCTTCGGAGCTGCGGATAAGGGGGTTTCCTGGTCTGCGGAATGTTCTGAAAACTAAGTCCAGCACGGGCCCTGCGGTAACTCGGCAGGGGGAGTGCGATTCCCTGATCGCTCACTTAGTTTAATAAGAAATTGAGCGAGGCCGGAGCTTTAGCTCCGGCCTCCCCATATAAGGGCTCGGCAAAGCCGAGCCACCAAATTTGCATCAGCCCTCAGAACATGTTTGAGAACTGTGCCTGAAGTACGTATTTGCAGGCCCCGTATCGGTGTTGCCTCCCGGCGCATTCCGCAGGGGGAGCGATATTTCGCAGCACGAAGTGCGTAGCAAAATATCGCTCATGCCCGAGGACGCGCCGGGAGGCAACACCGATACGGGGCCGGACATATAGATCTACCTGCGCATTTACAAATTCGTAAACTTTTTTCTAAAAAGTGCTTGCACAGTTCTCGAATCATAGGTTATTATCTTCCTCGTTGAACGCGCGGGTCCAACAGAACGAACTGCGAATCAACAACATAGCATGTCGGAGTGGCGGAATTGGCAGACGCGCTAGCTTGAGGTGCTAGTGACCGCTTTTTGGTCATGCGGGTTCAAGTCCCGCCTCCGACACCATCGCATTTGAGAAGCCTCTTCGGAGGCTTTTTTGTTACCGATAGACGGTGAGGTCCACGATGGAAACGCTTGAGCGCAACGAGTGGGCAGACGTTGCCCAACTGGTCGAGATCACGAGCGATGCTGTCATCATCTGTGAGCTCGACGGAACCATTCTGCATGTGAATAATCGTTTGCTCGACCTGATGTGCGAGGAACGCGCTGACGTCATCAGCGGTGATGTCAAAGACGTTCTGTACTCGTCTGCCTTTGAGCGCGCGACCGAACATCGTCTACCGTTTGAGACCGATGGCTCCGAGAGCAAGCTGATGCTCAAGCTGAGCGACGGGTCCTTTATTCCCGTCTTGGTTCGCGCAGGTTCCGTTACGCCTCCGCGTATCTTTGGACGTCGTGCACCGCGTGTCCTGGTGGCGCTTCACAGCATCGAAGAGCAGTATTCCCACGATCGTCAGCTCAAACGTGCGCTATCGGAGCTTAGGGTGGCGAATAAACGCCTTTCGGGTACCCTTTCGGTCATTATGAGTACCGTGGGCTCCGATGAGCTCCCCAGCTTGCTCGATACCGTTTTGAATCAGCTCGTTGGAACGCTCGATGCCTCCGGTGCGGCTATCTATTTTTCCGAGAGCGGCGGCTTTAAGCTCCGCGGTGTTTCTAGGGAGCTTGAGGATAGCTATCTGCCCGAGTTTATGCCGTACGGCGCGGGCATTCCGACCTACGTGCTTCGCGAGTCGCGTGCCTGTCGCCTGTCGATTCAGCAGGACCTTGAGGGCGACCGGGTTGCTTCGGGTATGTTCATGGATTTGGACAATCGTTCCAAGCACTTGCTGCGCGTGCAGGATATGCCCCCGTATCGCAGCGAGATCTGTCTTCCCGTGTTTTACGGCACGCAGGTCCTTGGCGTGTTGGAAGTTGGCTGGAAACGCCCCCAGGCGCCACTTGCCTATGACGTGAACGTGCTCGAGGTCATCTGCGATTATCTGTCTATTCAGCTGGTCGGCATGGCGTCGAGCTTACGTTCGCGCCGCACGGCGGAGCTCGGCCGCTCGCTCAATTTGCTGCGCGACGAACTGTTTACCTATCTCGATGATCCCGTTGCCGCCTCGCGAGCGGTGTCGACGGAAATCTGCACGGTGCTCAATTGTCATTTCTGCCCCGTGGAGTATGATGCGGGCCTCGAAACCTATGTCATCGATTTTGAGGGCGGCAGTCGTGTGGCGCTGCCGGACGATCCGGAGTCACTCTTCTTTTCTGTCACGGCGCCAGCAGCGCGCCTGGGGGCAGCCCCCGACGGGTTTGAGACATCGGTGTTGGGCGGGACGAGCGCTGACGACCTCAAGCACGTGCGCCTTACACGTGTGGACGAATCCACGTCTATGGGTTCATGGTTGAGGGCCCACGGCCTACCGTGTCAGGGGCTTTATGTCGACTCCGGCATCGAAGCGGGGCGCTACCACTCGGAAGCGGATGGCAAACGAAGCAACGATGCGATTGTTCCCGCTGATATCGCCAAGGGGCCGACGAGGCGCGCTTTGCTGCTCCGCGATGGCAGCCAAGAACCAATTGACGACCTTGAATACGACTACCTGGTGCATCTGGCGCATGACTTTGAGCTGATCTATGAAGGCGAGTCTCAAAAGCGCGAAGAGCGTCATATCGCTCAGACGCTTCAGATTGGCATGAGAAATTCGCTTGGTGACGTTCCGGGCATTGCAACCGATTCGGTATACCTATCGGCAACGAATTCTGCGTTGGTCGGCGGCGACTTCTATACGCTTGTCCGTCTTCCCGACGATTGTGCCGTAATGATTTTGGGCGATGTATCCGGCAAGGGGATTGAGGCGGCGTCGATGTCGGCGCTCGTCAAGACGGCGCTGACGGCCTATGCCTGGGAGGGTGCAGGGCCTGCCCGTATGGCACGCTCGCTCAATAGCATGCTCATGGGCTTTTCGAGGGTCGAGACGTTTGTGACGGCGTTTATCGCCAAGATCGATCTTAAAGCGGGCCGCGCTACTTATTGCTCTGCGGGACATCCTCCCACTATGGTCATTAGGCCGTCGTCGACGCCGCGTGGCGGCGGCGAGACCTGCGGGGGAGAAGTGGAGCTCCTTGGGTGCCAATCGGGCGTGATCGGTGCCTTTGAGAGCATGGTCTACGAGACGGGCGTGTTTACATTCGCTCCTGGTGACATGCTATTTATGTATACCGACGGAACAATCGAAGCACGTGATCGCTCGGGTGCTTTCTTTGGCGAACAACGCCTTCGCGACCTTCTGCTCTCTGTCTCGGGTGAGGGCGTATCGGGAATCTGCGGCAAGGTCTTGGGCGAGCTTGACCGCTTTACCGAGTCGGCGCTGGACGATGACATCGCGCTGGTTTCCCTTGAGTTTTTACGGGGTCGATCGTAGGTCACGACGCCTGACGGGCGAAATCTGCGCGGTTGCAGATACGTGTGCATCGAGCGAGCTCTTTTGGGGAACCATGGTCGTATGAATGAGTGGAATGACATAGCGGTTTTGACGCCACCGGGCGATATCGACATCGCCTCGGTGCCCGCACTGCGCCGACGGTTGGATAATTTGATCGACCGGGGCGTGCGTCGTGTTGTCATCAATTGCCAGACCGTGGGCTTTATCGACTCGACGGGTTTGGCGTTTTTGCTTACACGTGCTAGAGAGCTTATGAGGCATGAGGGGCTGCTTTCGCTCGTTAACGCCTCCGATGAGGTCGTTCGCTTTTTGGAAATTGCCCGACTTGTTGACATCCTTCATGTCGCGGGCCCGGCGCGGGAGTCGATTCCCGCCATTCCGGTGGGGGAGTTGCCGCGATGGAGCAAGAGCGTCGAAGTGCAGCGAGGCATCGAGAATCTCCCGTATTATCGGCATCGTGTGGCCGAGCTCCTCGAATCGCTTCCCCTGAGGCGTGATGAGCGCTATGACGTCGCATTGGCGTTGGGTGAGGCATTGGGTAACGCATATGACCATGCGGGCGGTGTTGGCTGCATCCTGACGGTTCAGGCCTATGGGGACCGTGTTGTGCTCGAGGTGCTTGATCGGGGCGCTGGCTATTCTATCGATGGGGCGAGCGAACCGGTAACATCCGAGGAACGCGGACGCGGTATCAAGCTTATGCGTATGCTCGTCGATAATGTGGAAGTTGCCCGTCGTACAGATGGCGCCGGCACACGTGTTCGGATGGTGAAGCTGTTTAGCTCAGCATTGGAATCGTGTGCTTAGGGTCTTGGCTTGGCGCTATTTACCTGCATGAACTTGCTTTGAGCAACTTTTTTGAAAAAAGTACTTGCGTCTTTAGGACAACTCGCGTAAATTAATAACCCGCAAGCGGACATGGCTCAGTTGGTAGAGCACAACCTTGCCAAGGTTGGGGTCGCGGGTTCGAGCCCCGTTGTCCGCTCCATTGCATTTCCGGACCGTCTCAAGCGGTCCTTTTTCGGCGAAGTGGCCAAGTGGTAAGGCAGAGGCCTGCAAAGCCTTTACCCCCGGTTCGAATCCGGGCTTCGCCTCCAGGCAACATCCGGGCGCTCCGGCGCCCGTTTTGTTTTACATATGCGGACATGGCTCAGTTGGTAGAGCACAACCTTGCCAAGGTTGGGGTCGCGGGTT
>CABSNH010000136.1 GCA_902478985.1 uncultured Collinsella sp. | reverse complement strand
GTTTGCGTGTACCTCGTGCAATAGGACGGGTGGGCCCGCTTCCCTGACTTCTTGCACTTCTATTATTGTCATATCACTTATCTAGACAAGTTAGCATAAATACTACGGTCGGTAAACGGTTGATTATTGGCCGTAAACGGTATAAGTCCAGTATTTTGCCTGCTAAATCTGACATAGCTGATGGCTGCAATTTATATTTCTTTTCAACTTGTCTAGATGTGCTTGTCTGTTCCTCTAGACATACCTATACTTCATTACAATATTCACCGCCACGTTAAGGAGTCACCATGAAAAGCGCGGTCTTCTATGGAAAGCACGACCTCAGAGTCGAGGAATCGGCAAAGCCGGCCGTGGGCAAGCGCGACGTTCTGATCAACGTCAAAGCTTGCGGCGTCTGCGGCACCGACGTGCATATCTATGAAGGCGACAAGGGTGCAGCCGACGTTACCCCGCCCACGATCCTTGGTCATGAGTTTGCGGGCGTTGTCGAGGCCGTGGGCAGCGACGTCGCTGGCTTTAAACCGGGCGATCGCGTGTGCATCGACCCAAACCATCCCTGCGGCTGCTGCGAACCCTGCCGCGACGGAATCAACCACTACTGCGAGCATATGACCGGTTACGGCACCACTGTTAACGGCGGCTTTGCCGAGTACTGCTCCGTCGATATGCAGCAAGTTTACAAGTTGGGCGATCACACCAGCTTTGAGCAGGGTGCTATGACCGAGCCCGTCGCCTGCTGCCTGCACGGCATCGATATGTGCAACATCAAGCCCGGCAGCACAGTTGTCGTTATCGGCGGTGGCATGATCGGTCTGCTCATGATGCAGCTTGCTAAAAACGCCGGCGCCACCAAGGTTGTCTTGCTCGAGCCTGTCGAAGGCAAGCGCGAGGTTGCGCTCAAACTCGGCGCCGACCTGGCAATTGATTCCATCCACGAGGACGTCCCGGCCCGCCTGAAGCAGGAGGGCGTCGGCAACGTCGATGTCGTTATCGAGTGTGTTGGCAAGCCCGTCACCATCGAGCAGGCCATCCAGATCGCAGGCCACAAGGCTACGGTCATGATGTTCGGCCTCACCAAGCCCGATGAGACAATCACCGTCAAGCCCTTCGAGGTCTTCCAGAAGGAGCTTGTGCTTACTTCGTCCTACATTAACCCTTATACGCAGCGTCGCGCGCTCGAGCTCATCGACTCTGGCAGGCTCGACGTATCCTCGATGGTCGCCAAGGTGGCTTCCCTCGACGAACTCGGCGCCATCCTGTCAGACCCAGCTCTGCGTGCCATGGGTAAATATATAATCGACCCCAGCAAGTAAATCGATCGACACCTGCGCGAGCGGTCCTCATCCACCGCTCGCGCACTCAGCTCTAGGAGACCGTCGTGGCGCGAGCCATCTTCCAAACTATTTATGACAACGTGAAGCAGTCGATTGACGACGGCACATACGCCTATCAGAGTTATCTGCCTTCGGAGACTGAGCTCACGCAGCTGTTTGACTGTTCGCGCATGACGGTCCGTCGCGCCATCTCGATGCTTGCGGCAGATGGTTACGTGCTCCCCCAGCAAGGCAAAGGCATGCGCGTCATTCGCAACATCAGTGACGAGACGAATCGTGGTGGCGGCGGACTCGAGACCTTTAAGGAAATCGCAGCCAGCCGAGGCTTTGAGCTCAAAACGGTTACCACTGTCTTTGAGCTCCTCGTTTGCAACAAGGCGCTCTCCAAGATTACCGGGTTTCCTGAAGGCTGTGAGCTCACACGCGCCAAACGCATCCGTTATGCAGACGGACGGGCCGTGTGCTCCGACGACTCCTATTACCTAAGCTCACAGGTACCGGGGCTGACACCCGAGATTGTCAACGACTCGATCTATCGTTACCTCGAAGAAGACCTTGGCATTAAGATTGCCACGGGCAAACGCGATGTAACGATTGAGCATCCCACGCCCGAGGATGCACGCGTGCTCGATCTCGACGACTTTAACGCACTCGCCGTTGTACGCGGGCAGACCTACAACGCCGACGGTATCCTTATGGAATACACCGAGACCAAACAGGTCCCCGGGTTCTTTTTACTCCACGAAACGGTCACCCGCCGCAATAACGGCAGCGAGACCCATCAGAGCAGTATGAGCTAACCATCTATTAGTTGCGGTGGAATAGTTCCTAGAATGGCCAGCTTAAGGGCAAAACAGGAACTATTCCACCGCAACTTTTTTGGCCGGCGGGGCAGCACCTGTCCCACCGGCCATCATTTACGCTCTTTAAGCTAGTCCGCGAGCTTTTCTACCTGGTCGAGCATCTTGTCGAGCTTGGCCTTTGCTTCGGCCTTGACCTTCTGGGCCTCTTCGTGGGCCTTGGCCTTCTGAGCGGCCTTTTCCTCGGCCTCGGGGTCGACAACGACCAGATTGGACGCGTCGTGCTCAACAAGCATGAGCGCATGCTCGGGGCACACCTTGACGCAGGCTCCGCAACCTAGGCAATACGTGGACTCCAACGCAAAGCGGCCGCTTCCCACCAGATCACAGGCAAACGTGGGGCACACGTTGACGCACTCGCCACACGACGTGCACTTGTCAAAATCGCACTCCGGCGTGCTCACCTGCATGTTCTGGGCAAGCTCGGGATGGTTCTGCAGTGTCGAGAGCACCAGCTGCCGCCCATGGGTGAGCGAACGGCGACGCTTGGTCGTCGTGGTGCCGCACATGGTGTTGAGCGTGCGCTCCAGCTGGGTAATCTGATGGCGATGGGCTTTGAGCTTCTGCGTCACCGAGGCCAGCGCCGCCGTCGCCGGATTGAGCTTGGTCACCGTCAGGCCCGTGGTGCGGGCAATCTTTTCCATGTACTCCTTGCGTTCGTACTCGCGAAGCTTATGGCACTTGAGGCTCTTGGGGTCGACCTCCAAGCCCATACCCGTGCCAGACCACTCCTCGGCCTTCGCAATCGCCTCGCCCAGAATGTCCTCACCGCCGGTGTTGCGGCATTTATCGCACACGCCCAACGGCAGGTACACACTCACGTTGGGATAGTCGGCCAGTACCGAGAACCAGGTCTCGGCCGTAATATCGCCCACGCAGGCAACGACGACCTCATTTTCGCGCGGCATGCGCTTGAGGGCGCGCGTGCAGGTGACGTAGGCGGTCTCGTGGCTCGTAGCAGCAGAGACGATATCGTCATACAGGTTTTTAGGCGCCAGGCGCGGCGAGATGATCGCCTCGGTCGGACAGGCAGCGGCGCACAGGCCGCACTTGCGACAGGAGTCGAGGACCTCGATGGCGTCTTCCTCGACCTCAATAGCGTTGACCGGGCACACGTCCATACACGCGGTGCAGCCGCTCTTTTCGTTTTTGCAGGTCAGGCACGGAATGGTGTTGCCGCGCGGACGCTCCTTGTAGTCAGCAGGATTCCACTGCGGCGCCGACGGATCGAGTGCATCGGTCACGCCGCCAAGCGGGTTTTTAAGAAAATCGAAACCTTTGCTGATCTCGATAATGTCATCAAACAGATCGTGTTCCTGCGCCATGCGCGGCCCCTCCCTGAGCAGTGCAAATAAGCAAGAGATAATGATACGCTATCGGCCCACGCCTCGGGCAAATTACACGCGGAGCATCTTTGCGGCAAATAGCCCATGGCCTATCGCCGCCTCGATTGCACAAGGTCAATCAAGTGCCAAGCTATGCCTCGCACATGAGCTGCACGAGTTTTTGTTTGGTCACCTTGGCCTGCTCGTTGGCCATATTGCGCTCGTTTCTAAAGACCGCATTTGCAACACCCTGCAAATCGGCATCGGAAATCTCGCTGCACGGACCGTCCATCGAAGCCGCCGTGGGGCATACGCACAACGGCAACTCGGCATAAAACGCAGCGGCCTTGGCGATATCGAGCATCTTGCCGCCGCCAATACCCACTACCATGTCGCAATACTCGGCCTGGGCTTCCTTAGCCATTTCGACAACGGCCTCTTCCGTACACGGACCGTCATAAATCTTAAAGAACGGCTCGCTTAGATCTTCGTCCAGAAATCCATCGACGATCTGCCTGCACAGCCGATCCTCGGTGCCCTGGTCAAACAAGACATAGACAGCGCAGCCCAACCATGACAAATACCTGCCTTGACGCGACAGTTCGCCCGGCCCCTGAACATACCGGCCGGGACCGCCGTAAACCATAGGAAGCGCCATACGAGAATCCGCCCTTCATCAAACAACGATTGGTGCAAAGTAACCTGACCCCTTTGCACCATAGCAAAAAGGGGCAAAGCCATCTGCTGGCTTTGCCCCTTCCTTAGTTTGATTTACTCATCCATGAGATAGTAGTGACCCAGCGCGTCAGCACCCAGGATGGCGTTTGCGACCATCTCGGGCGTCACCTCAAACGGCATGTTGCACATGGTGT
>CABSNH010000135.1 GCA_902478985.1 uncultured Collinsella sp. | reverse complement strand
TCCAAGCTGCCTCCTGGCCACCCTTAATCTCAAAGGTAAAGATCGAGGCACCGCCGTTGGGGAAGTACTTCTGGTACAGCTCATGGTCGGGATGCTCGGGCAGGCTCGGGTGGTTCACCTTGGCAACGTGGCTGTCACCGGTCAGGAACTCAACGACCTTCTTGGTGTTCTCGACATGACGGTCAACGCGCAGCGACAGGGTCTCGGTGCCCTGGAGCAGGACCCAGGCGTTGAACGGGCTGATGCAGGCGCCCTCGTCACGCAGCAGGATAGCGCGGACATAGGTCGCGAAGGCGGCGGGACCGGCAGCCTCGGCAAACGAGACGCCATGGTAGGAGGGGTTGGGCTCGGCGATCTGCGCATACTTGCCGCTCGCCTTCCAATCGAAGTTACCGCCGTCGACGATCACACCGCCCAGCGAGGTGCCGTGGCCGCCGATAAACTTGGTTGCGGAGTGGACGACGATGTTGGCACCATGCTCCAGCGGACGGAACAGATACGGGGTGCCGAAGGTGTTGTCGACGACAACCGGCAGACCATGCTTCTTGGCGATCTCGGAGATGGCGTCGATGTTGGGGATGTCGGAGTTGGGGTTACCGAGCGTCTCGAGATAGATGACCGTGGTGTTGTCCTTGATGGCGCCCTCGACCTCGTCCAGGTTATGGGCATCGACGAAGGTGGTCTCGACACCAAACTGGGAGAGCGTGTGCTCCAGCAGGTTGTAGGAACCGCCGTAGATGGTCTTCTGGGCGACCGCGTGGTCACCAGCCTGGGCAAGTGCCTGCAGGGTATAGGTGATGGCAGCGGCACCGGAGGCGACGGCAAGACCGGCCACGCCACCCTCGAGCGCGGCGATACGGTCCTCGAAGACGCCCTGGGTGGAGTTGGTCAGACGGCCGTAGATGTTACCGGCGTCGGCAAGACCAAAGCGGTCGGCGGCGTGCTGGGAGTTGCGGAACACATAGCTCGTGGTTTGATAGATAGGCACAGCACAGGAGTCGGATGCAGGATCGGCGCTCTCCTGGCCAACGTGCAGCTGCAGGGTATCGAAACCAAAGGTGTGCTCGGGGTTGTTGATAAACTGGCTCATGATGATCTCCTTGATCGAACAAAAGTAATAAGAGTAAGAGAAGTAAGTCGCTGTCTCCTGATCACGCCGACGGGCGCAAACAGGAGCCCGGCATTCGTCTTGGTAAGCAATTCATATGCGGGCCTCCTTTCGCATCCCGGTTCCGTGGTCGGCTTAATTACCTACCGCCTTTGTGTGTTTTGAATAGTACGAGCATTGTTTCCCTCGGTCAATCACTTAAAAGCGCTAATCTGTTATCTGTTTTATAGATAGCAATCGAGAGGATGGCGTCGATGACCCTTCAGCAGCTTCGTTTTCTGATTGCCGTGGCAGAGTCCGGCTCAATCAACGCTGCAGCTCAGCGCCTCTATACCGCTCAGTCCAACATCTCAAACGCCGTCAAAAGCCTCGAGCAGGAGCTCCATCTGGAAATCTTTACGCGCTCCAGCCGCGGCGTCACGCTCACCAACGACGGTACCGAGCTTTTGGGCTATGCGCGCCAGGTCGTAGAGCAGGCAGATATGCTCGAGGCCCGCTACGAGGACGGCGGCACACCTCAGGCCCGCCTTGCCGTCTCGGCCCAGCACTACGCGTTTTCGGTCGAGGCCTTTGTCAACGTCGTCGAGCGCTGCCGCGACAGTAAGTTCGAGTTCATCATGCGCGAGACCACCACCTCGCAGATCATCGATGACGTCCGCGCATTTCGCAGCGATATCGGCATTCTGTATCTGGATGACTTTAACGCCCGGGTTCTGCAGAAGGCCTTCGCCGATGCCCGCGCAAGCTTCCATCCCCTCTTCGACGCGACGGTCCACGTCTTCGTTAGCGAGCGCCACCCGCTCGCACGCCGCCCGCAGCTGTCCCTTGCCGACCTTACACCCTATACGCGCTACAGCTTTGAGCAGGGAACCTCGAACTCCTTCTATTACGCCGAGGAACCTTTTAGCTATATCCCTTGCGACCGCAACATACGAATCTCGGACCGCGGAACACTTACTAACCTACTTATCACGTCGAACGGTTACACCCTGTCGACCGGTGTCCTCTCCAATGAAATGCAGTGGGGTATGGCATCGATCCCGTTAGCAGACGCCCCAACGATGCACGTAGGCTATATCATGCACGACGAGCGCAAACCCTCTCCCCTCTTGCAGCAATACCTCGACGAGCTCAACCGCATCATCCATGCCAACTAACTGTCGGAAGACGGGGTAGAAATCGTAGATTGCTAGCCCCCGGCGGGCATGGCGCTACAATGGTCACTCACACGAAGCGTACCCAACGAAAGGAAGCCCGTGAAGGTCATCATCTATACCGACGGCTCTGCCCGATCAAATCCGGGACGCGGCGGCTACGGCGCTGTACTCAAATACACCAACCCCGCCGGCAAGACCTTCACCTCCGAGCTTTCGCGCGGCTACGCCAAGACCACCAACAACCGCATGGAGCTCATGGCGGTCATCGTGGCGCTCGAGGCACTCAACCGCCCCTGCGAGGTTGAGGTCCATTCCGATTCGCAATACGTCGTCAACGCCTTCAACAAACACTGGATCGACGGCTGGAAAAAGCGCGGGTGGAAAACTGCCAACAAGCAGCCCGTCAAGAACCGCGACCTGTGGGAGCGCCTGCTTGCCGCAAAGAGCAAGCATAAGGTGGAGTTCATCTGGGTTAAGGGGCATGCCGGCCACGAGCTCAATGAGCGCTGCGACGAGCTCGCCACCACCGCGGCCGACGGAGCCAACCTCGATATCGACACCGGCTTTAGCGAAAGCGACCTGTAGCGGCGTTTTCGCACGCTATTTCCTGCCCCCTCGCGCTACACTCATCCTGTAAACCGAACGGCACGAGGGGGATACATGCTGCGTATAGCGACCATCGGCACATCCATGATTACCGACGACTTTATCCAGGTCGTCAACGCCAACGACCAAGCTGCGTTTGTGGGCACGCTCTCGCGCGATGCAGATCGCGGCGCCGCCTTCACCACTAAGCACGGCGGCGAGCGTAACTTCACCGCACTTGACGAGCTTGCGTCCGCCGACGACGTCGACGCCGTCTACATCGGCAGCCCCAATGCGCTCCACTACGAGCAGGCGCTCGCCTGTATCGCCGGCGGCAAGCACGTTATCGTCGAAAAGCCTTTTTGTGCCACCGAGGCACAGGCGTTCGAGGTCTTTCGCGCAGCCGAGGCGGCGGGCGTCGTAGCCCTCGAGGCCATGCGCCCGCTCCATGACCCCGCTTTCCACGCCATCGAGGACGCCCTGGGCGAGATTGCGCCCATTCGTCGCGCCTCACTGCGCTTTGGCAAGTACTCTTCACGCTACAACGAGGTTCTCGCGGGGCGCGCCACCAATATCTTCGACTGCCACATGGCCTCGGGCTCCCTCATGGACATCGGCGTCTATACCGTCGAGCCCATGGTCGAGATCTTCGGCATGCCCTCCGGTCTCACCAGCATGACCACGCTGCTCGACCCCTCAACGCAAGAGCTCACCCATGGCCCCATCGACGGCTGCGGCTCCATTCTCGCCAACTATGGCGGAGGCCGCATCTCTGTCGAACTTGCGCATTCAAAGATCACCAACGATCTGCTGCCCTCGCAAATCGAAGGCGAGCGCGGCACCATCCAGATTGACCACCTGTCGACGCCCCGCAACGTACGCATCGACTATCGCGGTGACGTCGTGCGCGGATCGGCGACCGAGGCGCCGCGTGAGCAAGGCGACAACGGACGCGCGCTCGACCTTCCCAAGTCAAGCAACACCATGGAATACGAGCTCGCGGACTTTATCACCGCCATCGACGGCGTTCATCACGTTAAAGATGAGATTTGGGAAACGCCGGCAGGACGCCACGAACTCGGACACTACCGCGATGTCACGCTCGTGTCGCTGCGTATCATGGATGCCGTGCGCCAGCAGGCCGGCATTACCTTCCCGGCCGACGCAGGCAAGCAGGCCTAGCGATGGGTTTTTTCGACAAGCTTTTCTCGAGCGTCGCTGGCGGCAGCCGCGAACCCCAAAAGCCTTCTGGCGTCGAGCTCGAGCTGCGCCGTAGGCTCACCGTGCTCGCAAGTGACGAGGCCACTCAAGACGCCCCGCAGCGCTATTTCCTGCGGTGGGAAGGGCAGGTCCAGGGCGTCGGTTTCCGCTTCACCAACACCAACCTCGCACAGGCGCGCTCCCTCACCGGCTGGGTGCACAATATGGAAGACGGCTCGGTTGAGATGGAGCTACAAGGCACGCCGGCAAACATCGTGTCTCAACTCGAGGCGCTTCATGCCTCCTACGAGCACATGGGGACACGTTTTCGCCTTGTAGACGCCCAAGCCCAAGCCCCACTTACCAATGAAGACGGTTTCATTCCTCGCTATTAGTATTGTGTGCTAAATACGGTATCATTTACCTACGACCGTTGATAGAAAA
>CABSNH010000134.1 GCA_902478985.1 uncultured Collinsella sp. | reverse complement strand
GCAAGGCAGCCGTCGAACGCGAGCGCTCAAGCTCCAGCGCCTGCTCGCCCTCGCGTTGGACTGCCTTCACACGCTCATCCAGGTCGCGCGAAAACTCGGCATCGCGCACCTGCTTGACGATATCCGCATAGCCGGATGCATCGACCTTAAAAACTTCGCCGCAATGCGGGCACTTGATCTCGTTCATAGCAGCTCCTCGATGGACGCAAATATCAACCGGCTACACTCTACCGCGCCGCGCGGACAAAAAAGGCGCCGCCGCCATAATGGCAACGGCGCCAGAGCCACCACAAAGGTGCCTGTTCCCTTGTAGTGGTTTGGGTCTTTACAGGTCGCGGTAGTCGATCAGGCGAAGATCGGGTTGAGACTCGAGCCAAGCGCGCAGCTCAGGATCGGTCAACGCATCGACTTCCTTGGCACGATCGACCGTAAGCGAGCTGTTCTCAAGGATAAAACGATCGAGATAGCCCGGGTGACACACAAAGACGACCGTCTCGCCGTCGGACATCTCGCGAACTGTCTGCATGATTGCCTCTTTGGGCTCGTAGCCCGGTTCCATCGAGCGCATCACCATGCGCAGGTCGGTATCTCCGCAACGCACCACCGCCGTCGGGTCGAAGCTTGCCTTTTGCTCCTTAAGGCCCAGCTCCTGAGCAACCGTCGAGATCGCTCGGTTAAGATTTTTGCTCATGACGGCATGGGCCTCAAAGTAATCGGGCTCGCGGCCCACAATCTCGACAAGGCGGTCGTGCTGCGCACGAATCTCGATGCAGGCCTCGTCGAAGTCTATCAGCTCCTCGCCGCGCTTAAAATGCTCGCGGAAGGTACGGCTGCTATGGAACTCGCCGTTCTCGTTGAGCATGCTCGGGATGAGCGCCGGGTCGGCACACGGCTTGCCCAGGCACACGTTGGTATGCTGGCCCACTGCAATATCGGCATCCGCCACGAGCGACCACCCACGCTCGGCCTCGGGCATATTTGGCATAAGGCCCGCTGAGCGCACCAAGCCCTCGTTGACGCTACGGGCGATCCCCAAGTCAACGGCGTACGAATAACCAAGATCATCGGCACGAATAAGCAATTGCTTCACAACGACTCCAATCTATGGAAACGGGCACTTGGAGTGTAGCCAAGTGCCCCAGGTAATTATCCTACCTAAACAGATGTCTTAAGCCTTAGCGGCATCAACATCTTCCTCGAGCTGATCCTTGCTAAAGCCAAAGAGGTAGGCGATGGCAGCGGCGGCAACAAATGCAGCGCCCGATGCAACGCAACCCCAGACGAGATTAGCCGTTCCGCCGGCAACAAAGCCGGTGACGCCCAGAATATTGGTCGCGCCCAGAACATACGTTGTCACATTGGTGAGGGCTGCGATCAAACCGCCGATAGCACCGCCGGCAACCATGGCGCCCAGGCAGCGAGTGTACTTAAAGCCACAGCCATACAATGCGGGCTCCGTCACGCCGCCCACGATACCGGAGAGCGAGAAGCCGAGCATGGCGCCCTTCTCGTCGGTCTCCTTAAGGCGCAGGAAGGCACCGAAGGCCATGCCCCACGTAGCGAACTGAGAGATACCGGCCGCGACCATAACGCAGGAGTCGGAGCCCAGGGTGAGCAGCTGCACAATACCAAGGGCAAGCAGGACCTGGTGCATACCGGTCATAACCAGGAACTCCCAAAGTGCGGCAATGACGACGAGGGAGAGGATGGTGACGATGCCGCCGGCGTTACCGAGACCGAACATAAAGTTGCCGACCATGCTGCCCAGGATGGAGCCGATCGGAGCCAGCACGCACAACGAAACGGGGATCATAACGGCCATGGTGCCCACGGGTACAAACACCGTAGAGAGCATGTCGGGAACGACCTTCTTCATGAACTTCTCGACGACCATAAGCACCGGCATGGACAGAACCATGGGGAGCACGGTGGAGGAATAGTTGTTCAGCTGGGCCGGCAGCACGCCGTAGACCATGGTGGTCGTTACGCCCGAATCCGCCGCAGCGTTGACCAACGTCATGAACTCAGGAGCAATGAGCACACCGCCGAGCATCATGCCGAGCGGCTGGCTGCAGCCAAGCTGCTTCGCAGCAGCCCAACCCAAATAAACGGGAAGGAAATAATAGCCAGCGTTATAAATCCAGCTGTAGAAGAAGTTGTAGATGTCGGAGTCGGCAGACCAAATACCGAGCATGCCGTCACCGCAAACCACAGCGATGGTACGGAACATGGCAGCACCCATGATGATGGGGATCGTCATGACCATGGTCTTGGAGAGATAGTTGAGGATCTTGTTGCCCGCAGTCTTGAGCGTCAGCGGCTCCTTGGTGCCGCCATCGAGGTTCTCGTCAATGGAGCCTTCGCCCTTAACTCCCAGCGCAATGGCGGCGTCGTAGACCTTCGGTACGTTCTGACCGATGATGACCTGATACTGGCCGCCAGACCACTGGGCACCCAGAACACCCTTGATCTTCTTAACTTCATCGTCATTGGGGATGGACTGATCCTTAAGGTTCAGACGCAGACGGGTCATGCAGTGCGTCGCGTTCGTCACATTGGAGGCGCCGCCGACGGCAGCAAGCACGTCCTCGGCAATCTTCTTGTTATCGACAGCCATGTCGAATCCCTTCTCTTCCAACTAAAGGTCTGTGGGCCTTCACAGCATCAAGACGCACGATTCCGCTCGCGCCTGCGCAGCACGCGATATCCGTTGGCAAGAGATTTCATTGCATGTGATTCCCGGGTGGATCGACATGAAAAAAGCCCCGCGCACAACCGACAGAGACCCAATAATGGCCTCGGCAGAATCGGTAGTGCCTCTCGGAGCTGCGCCGTGAGTAACACCCAACACACGGCGAGTATATGCGGCAGATGCGTTCGCTGCGGCTCAGATTACCGATGAACGGTAGCAAACGGCCCGCAAACGGTCGCCATAACGGAAAGGGGGCGCCAGAGACCCCCTATCTATCCAGGCTGGTGGGAGCCACGCGATTCACGTGCATGATCAGATAGACGAGCTCTTCTTGGGCCAATGGCTCGCCAAAGGCCTCTTGAATCAGATCGTCGATACGATGAGCACAGCGCGATGCCGCCGGATACTGCTCCACGAGCACGTCGTAGAGACCTGAGTTCTCGGTATCAATCGGCTCTTTCTTTGCCACGCGGTCGAGCAGATAGCGCACATGGGTGGCAAAGCGAGTAAAGGCAAACGACGAGCGGTCGACCGTCACACCCAACTCTTCTTGAATAATTGCAACCGTCATGTCGAGCAGATGCTCCTCGTGCTGTTCGGCAAGCACGCGCCGCTCACTCGGCTTAATCGCCGCATTGATAATCGACATGGCAATGCCCGCGGCCTCACTCTGGGGCATGCGAATGGCAAAAGTTTTCTTAATGCCGCGAACGGCTAGCTCGCCCAATCGATACTCAATAGGATGCAGCTGCTCCAGATCGCGCTTGAGCGGCAACGACACCACCATATGTTCGCGGGCGCGCTTAATGGCAAACTGGATATGATCTGCCAGCGTAATGGGCAGATTAGGACTCAATTCGTACGAAAGTTGCCCAGTTGCGATATCGGCCAGCTGGGCGGAAAACTCCAGCACCTCGGGATCAACTTCGTCGATAAACGCCAGGTACTTGGAATCGATACCGTAAAAGGTGCGGGTGACGACACCCAAATCGACATCGTGCGGCATATCGCCAAAGCCGATACCGCGACCCAACGCGATGAGCTGGCGCCCCGCGCCGTCTTCGCAGATGGCAGCGTTGTGGTTAATGCGCTGGACAGCCCTCATGGAATCATCGCTCCTACTAAAACACGCCGTGCAGACCATCCACACGGCGCGTTCATTCTACCTGCACTTGCAGCTACAGTCCAAAGAAGCTCAAGATCTGGTCTCGGCTTACGGGCTTGTAGTCGTTGGCATCGAGACCGACATCGTAGCGAAAGATAGGGCGCTCGCGATCGCGGTTGCGCGCGTTGGTGCGGTCTCCCCTGCTGTGGATATGCCCGTGCAGCATGATGGCGCCACGCGCCTTGCCATTCCAACTGAGCATGGGGTAGTGGCTCATAACCAGACGATGGCCCTTGGCATAGCCGGGAGCAATCTCCAGGTAATCGCGCACGTCTTCCCAAATCTGCGGTGCGCCGGAATCTTCCCAGTCGCCGTCATGGTTGCCACGGATGAGTGTCACGTTCTGGCATTCGATGCGCTCGCGCAGGCGCACCGCTTCCGCCATGGGCAAGCGATACGTAAAGTCTCCCAGGATATAGAGGCGGTCGTCCGCCGCCACGCACTCATTGATGGCATCGACGACCTTACGGTTCATCTCCTCGACCGAATCAAACGGTCGATCCATGTCGTGCAGGATATTCGTGTCGCCCAGGTGCAGGTCGGCGGTAAACCACATCATCGTCTCTGTCCTCATTTCGCAACGTGTTCAGCTCGTGCTAAGTATACAGACGCAGCGATGCGGCGGTTATCCAAAGAGCCCGCCGAACAGTCCGCGGCGGCGCTTGTCCTGCTTGTTCGAAGCGTCACCCTGAGTTTTCTTGTCCTGCCGCTTCTTACGGTCCTGCTCCAGCTCATCATCGTCGAGCAGCATATCCCATTCAAACGGGTCATCCGTCAGATCAAACAGACCATCGTCGTCAAACATGGCCGCCTCCATTGCCGACTAGCGAGCATCCACCACATAAAGGCCAACGCGCACCTGATGCCACGGGCTGCGCTCGGGGGCAACCTGTTGCACGCGGGCCTCAAACA
>CABSNH010000133.1 GCA_902478985.1 uncultured Collinsella sp. | reverse complement strand
GTTATCTGGACGATGCGCCGCTGTGCCTGGAGACCACCTATCTACCACCGAGCTTTAAAGCACTCATCGATCGCGATATCAACGGTTCACTCTACGCCACGCTGCGCCAGGAATTCCATCGCGCGCCGGCACAGGGGCACAAGACCTTTGAGGTGTGCTATGCCTCGCAAAACGAGGCGTTTTTGCTCAACGTTGAGCGCGGGCAGGCGCTAATCCTGATCACCGACTACGTCTACGACACCGACGGCCGCCCGCTCCATGTCTCCAAGCGCATCCAGCGCACCGACCGCGCCAAATACACCGAGCCCATCGGCTAACCTGCCAAAATAAACCTGTCCCTAAATGGTAGGTTTGGGGAGGTCGGGGAACCAGGTTGGTTTGGGTTGGTTGGGTGTGCGCTCGGCTAGGACCAGCTCCATCCAACACATATCGTACCAGCGGCCGAACTTTTGGGCGCAGCGGTCAAAGGCACCCACCAGGCGATATCCCATATGGGCATGGAAATCCTGGCTGTTGTGCGTCAGGTACTCGTCGTCCTTGTCGTGCGGCACGGCGATGAGGGCGCACATGTTGGTGATGCCCATCGCGACCAGGCATTGCTTGAGCGCATCGTGCAGCTTGCGACCCAGCCCGCCATGGCGCACATCGCGTGCCAGGTAGATTGACGTCTCGACCGACCAGTCGTATGCCTCGCGGCTGTTAAGCGGACTCACGTAGGCATAGCCTACCGGACGCTCGTCCAGCTCCATCACCAGATACGGATAGCGCTTGAGCGTACGCTCGATACGCCCGGCGAACTCCTCAACGCTCGGCACCTCGTATTCGCAGGTAATCGCCGTCTGGCGCACATACGGCTCATAGATGGCAAGCAACGCCGGCGCATCATCGGGCGTCGCCAGGCGAATCGTCGGCTCGGACATCTCGGTCATACAACCCTTCTCCCCCAAAAGCAAAGGCCGCCCTGCGCCAAGCTCAGGCGCGGGGCGGCCCCTTGTCATTACATCAGCCTACAGGACAGCCGCCAACGCGTCGATATCCTCCTGCGTCGTGGCCCAGCTGGTGCAAAAACGCACCACCGTGTGGGTATCGTCGTACTTTTCCCAGTACTCGATCGAGGCATGCTCGCGAATGCGGGCCATGTCCTCGTTGGGCAGAATCACGAACTGCTGGTTGGTCGGCGTCTCCAAGAAGAACTGGTAGCCGCGCTCGTGCAGCACGCGACGAAGCGCCTGCGCGGTCTCGATCGCCTGGCGACCAATCTCAAAATACAGGCCGTCGGTAAAGAGCGCCTCAAACTGCACGCCCGTCAGGCGGCCCTTGGCAAGCAGTGCGCCATGCTGCTTAATACGCGGAATGGGATGCGCCGGAGCGTGCATGCCGCAAAACACCACGGCCTCGCCGCAGAGCGCGCCGCACTTGGTGCCGCCGATGTAGAACACGTCGCACAGCTGCGCCAGCTCGGGCAGGGTAATGTCGCACTCATCGGCCGCCAGCGCATAGGCCAGGCGGGCACCGTCCACAAACAGCGGAATCTCGCGCTTCTGGCACACTGCGTGAATCGCCGCGAGCTCGGCCTTGGAGTACAGCGTGCCGTACTCGGTCGATAGGCTCACGTACACGGCGCCCGGGAACACCGTGTGCTCGTAGCTCTCGTTTTCGTAGAACACCTGGATATAGTTCTCCAGATCCTCGGCGTGCATCTTGCCCTCGTAGCCGGGGATGGTGAGCACCTTGTGACCGCCAAACTCGATGGCGCCCGCCTCGTGGCAGGCGACGTGGCCAGTCTCGGCAGCAACGACGCCCTCGTAGGGCGCGAGCAGCATGTCAATCACCGTCGCGTTGGCCTGCGTGCCGCCCACCAGAAAAAACACGTCGGCATCGGGGGCCTGACAGGCCTCGCGGATAAGCTGCTTGGCACGCTCGGTGTGCGCATCGGTACCGTAGCCGGGCTGCGGCTCCATATTGGTGTCGACGAGCGCCTGCAGCACTGCCGGATGTGCGCCGTGGGAATAGTCGTTGTTAAACGCGAGCATGGCAATCCTCTCTTACCGGGTATCGGCCAGATGATTCAAACGGAGCTATTGTACGCCGTTGGGATAGGCAATGCGTGCGGCAAGGCACTCAAGTGCCAGTACCAGGGCAAAACCGCAGCTCACGTCACTCAAAAAGTGCGCGCCGATCACGATGCGCCCAAAGGCGACGAACGCTGCAACAACAACCGCCGCCCAAAAGATCACGCGGCGACGCGAAGGTTTTTCCTTAAAGGCTGCCGCGGGAAGCCCGGCGAGCATAAGGCCGATCGCCGCATGCGCCGTGTGTCCGCTCGCAAACGACTTGAACCCGTCCTTGATCACGCCGGCGGCGATATAGGCCCACTTGTCGGGGTTGCCGATCACCCACCACGGCTGAAAATTGAGCCCCGGCGTGACCTCGATCACGCGCATGCGCGGGCGCGACCATAACGGCTTAACAATGACGTTGAGGATGATGGCCTGAGCGACCCACACGGCCAGCACCATCAACGCCCAGCGCGTAAGCTCGTCGGGCTCGGTCGTGCGCGTGAGGCGGTAGGCGATGAAGTTGGCTGCGATGACCAACGCAAACGTCAGAACCAGCTGAAACGCAATAAGCTTGCCGCCGACGCGCAGCGATCCGATAATCTCGTAGCCGACCAGACCCACGTTGATCAAAACGCCCAGCGCAGCGAGCCACTTGCTCGCCTTGGAATCGGGGCGTGCCGAGCGCACGAGCATAACGCCCGCGATGCTCGCCGTCAGCTCGAACGGCAGCTCACCGGCCGCCTCGACAAAGCGACCGTACATGCTGCCGATGTTGAACAGCGCACTCGAGATTTGATAATCAAAGAAGCTGCCCACGCCCAGACAAAGGCACAGGACAACCGCGATAATGGCGACATCTTTCTTATAGATGTATCCGAACATGCTTTCCTTTCGATGGGGTTGGAATCAACCTGCGAGATGGCGGGGCAAAGAACAACTGCTAGCTCTGCCCAGCCACACCCCCTACTTGTTAGTCGTCGTCGCTCGCACCCAATTGCTGCAGCAGCATGAGCGCGGCCGCTACCGGGCCGGTGCCGTCGTTGGCGTCGAGACCGCGACCCAGGCCGCTGCCCGCGCCGGCGCCCGCCTTGTAGGGCACCGATAGCTTGCGGCTCTTGGGGAAGTTCACCGCGCCGTAGCGATTCTTGAACTCAAAGGCCACCTTCTTGGGAACGTCAACCCCCAGGAAGGTAATGCGTCCGCCGCTGAGCGTGACGCTCTCGAGCCCCAAGCGCTCGCCGCGAATGCGGATGCGAGCGCGGTTGAACAAGTTAAGCCCCGCCAACGGCAGCTCACCGTGCGCGGCCTCGGTCTCCTCCTGCACCTCGTCGATACTCTCCAGGTCCTCGGCCGCCGCGAGCTTGCGGTACACGAGCACGCGCTGGTCCACCGCCGGCATGTACTCCTCGGACAAGAAGTAGTCGGCCGGCAGGTTGATGCCCACGCTCGCCGCCTCCACGCCGGCATCGTCATCGCCGCGCGCCTCGGTCACGGCCTGTCCCAGCATCTGCGTAAACAGGTCAAAGCCCACACTCGACAGGTTGCCGTGCTGCTCGGCGCCCATGAGCGAACCGGCACCGCGGATCTCCAGGTCGCGCATGGCGATGCGCATGCCGCTGCCCAGATCCTGGAACTCGGAAAGCGCGGTCAGGCGCGCCGTGGCCTCCTCGGTGAGCGGCAGCTCGCCCGGGAACATAAAGTACGCGTAGGCCTGCGTGGCAGAGCGGCCCACGCGGCCCTTAAGCTGGTAGAGCTGTGCCAGACCCAGACGCTGCGAGTCCTCGATGATGAGCGTGTTGGCCGTTGCGTTGTCGATGCCGCTCTCCACGATGGTCGTGGCGATAAGCACGTCGATCTTCTTGGTCGCGAACTCGATCATCACGTCCTCGACCTCGCGCGGGCTCATCTTGCCGTGCGCCACGCCCACGCGCGCCTCGGGCGCGGCCTCGTGCACGCGCGCCACGGCATCGTCGATGGTCTTGACGCGGTTGGACACGTAATACACCTGACCGCCGCGACCCACCTCCAGGCGAATCGCCGCGCTCACCACGTCGGGGTCGTACTCCCCCACGTGCACGATCACGGGACGACGCCCAGTCGGCGGCGTGGTGATCAGGCTCATGTCGCGCACGCCGCTCGTGGCCATCTGCATGGTTCGCGGAATAGGCGTTGCCGAAAGCGTGAGCACGTCGATTTGCTCGCGCAGGTTTTTGAGCTGCTCCTTGTGCTGCACACCAAAGCGCTGCTCTTCGTCGATGATCACCATACCCAGGTTCTTGGGGTTCACGTCGGCAGAAAGCAGACGGTGCGTGCCGATGAGCACATCAATCGTGCCCTCGGCAAACGCCTTGAGCGCGCGCTTTTGCTGCGCCGGCGTGCGGAAGCGGCTGAGTACCTCGACCTCCAAGCCAAACGGGGCAAAACGCTCAAAGAATGTCTCGTAGTGCTGTTGGGCCAGAATGGTCGTGGGGCAGAGCACCATGACCTGGCGGCCGGAGTCCACGCACTTAAAGGCTGCGCGCAGGGCGACCTCGGTCTTGCCGAAACCCACGTCGCCGCACAGCAGGCGGTCCATGGGCTTGGGCGCCTCCATGTCTGCCTTGATGTCGGCGATAGCCTCCAGCTGGTCGCGTGTCTCGTCGTAAGGGAAACTCTCCTCCATCTCGATCTGCTCGGGCGTGTCGGGCGGGCAGGCGATACCGGTAATCGACGAGCGGCGCGTATACAGGTCGACCAGGTCAAACGCCAGCTTTTTGGC